>JANNVM010000423.1:0-2423 GCA_031414455.1 Verrucomicrobiota bacterium | reverse complement strand
GGCCGTGCTGCTGGCAGGGAAAAGAGGAAGCTGAATTTGCGGCATGGCCGCAGGATGCACTCTCATCCGGTCATCCGCCAGCCGGGTTCAGTGACTTTCCCGATCAGCCAAGTTCTTCCCCTCGCAAGTCAGGATGTCTGAGCCTTCCGCCGTGAACCGGTTCACCCCTTCACTGCTTACCGTGTAGTAAGTGCTGCCCACCGGTGTCAGGTGCCCCACCGCATTGAGTCTGGCACAATCCTCCGCGTGGCGTCTTGAGGCCATGGTCAAGCTGTAATGGGGTGCCAGCGGACCGGAGGACAGCGGCACGTCCGTGTAATTGGTGCGCCGCAGGGCATTCTCCGCGTTCCGGTCAAACCGCGCCCGGTTGGTGTGCCACCGGATCTCCTCCTCCAGCGGCGTCGGAATTCCATCGGCCTGATATTCCACTTGAGCCGGCAAAGAGGAAATCCCGGCGGCGCCGGCAAGTATCCAGTAAATTCTCCGGCAGATGTTGGCTGTTGGCGTGATCATGGCAGGTGAAGGGTTGGGTTTTGGATTCGACGGGAGCAGTTGCTTCCTCGTGACTGACCAGTTGGGGCGCGCCACTTGCGACGATTGTTGAAAAAAGTTTTCCCCGGCCGGCAGCCCGGCTCTGCTGTTGTGTCGAAGCGCTCCCGCAGCGCGGGTTACAATCAAACGATCCGCTCCGGCCCGGCGGCACCCCGCTCACAATTCACATTTATTTTTGCGATGTTTCCGGAACTTTCGGGTAAAACACTACATGAGAACGAGAAGCAGCGGGCCCTGGGAACCGGCCTATCCACTATCGCCGCAGGAATGCGCGCAAGTTGAATCCTCCACCCGGTCTTAAACCATAAGATGAAACCGTTTTTCCACCGCCTCCTCTCCCGCGCTTCCATCCTGCTTGCCGGAATACCTTCACCAAGCGCTGCCGCCCCGGTCCCCGTCACGGGCACCATGGCCGCCGGGCAACGACAACGACCATTAGGCACGCCCACAGCGTCCATGGATCACACCGCGCTGCCAGTCAGACGCTCGCGCCGCCCGCCTGGGCGCTTTTTCCGTTCTGGAATGAAGCATCTGCTGATCCTGATTGCCGCTGCCCTGTGTTTGCGGACCGGAACGCTCATGGCTCAGACGGGACAGATCGACGTGAAGGGAATGCTGGCAGCAGGTCAAGCGACGGTGACAAATACCACGCCCGACATCGGGGCGATCGGCAACCTTTTCGATGGAAACACCAGCACCGGGGTCCGGACACAATCGATCAACCCGATGATCGTGACCTTGAGTTTCACAACAGCGCCGCAGCCTAGCGGATCACGGTTGTGGTTTGGCAATGGAATCCACCGCTGGCGCATTGAAACATTGAAACTGCGGATTCGGTCGCTGACCTCAACGCCGGGAATGGAACCTATCGTCTGGGGCATGATTGGACTTGGGGCAGCGGCAGCAACGCGACATGGTATGAGCGTAATTTTGGCACGCCCGTCACCTGCCGCGCGGTGCGACTCACTTTCGAGCGACTCACTTTCGAGCGACTCACCGGAGACGACTACGTGAATCTCAGCGAATGGAAACCATAAGGACCCACCGAGTGTCCGGTGAATGGCGCCCGCCCACAAAGACGAATTCCAGCAAATCAAAACAGGAAGAACCAATGAAAACTGCCACATCGATTCGGATAAGCCCACGGCGAGCCCGCGTGAGGATAAGCATCCTGATCGTCCTTGGAATTCTCTGCACCGGGTTGCGCGGGGCGGAGTCGGTCGATTTTGCGGAGAACAATGCCGCGCAGTGGGGCACTTTTGCTGGCGATAGTAGAACGGCAACAGTGGCCGACAGCATTGATCGTGTGCTGGACGGAACGGGCTCGCTGTTGTTCACGACGGCCAGCGGATTTGACACCGGGATGAGATATCCTGCCACTCCCGTGCTCGATTTCAATGCAGCCTCCTTCAATACACTCGTGTTCTGGGAGTATCCGGAGAATACCACGCCGATGGGCTGGCAGGGAAATCAGCCGGTGGTCACGATCCGCACCACCGGGGGCACGATCCAACTGTCGCCGGAGACGCAGCAGACCGGTAATTTCGAATGGCGTCTAATGAAAATCCCGCTGGCCGGCGGCAATGGCTGGACGAAAACTACCACGGGTACTCCGGATCTATCGCATGTCACCCAGATCGAGATCCACCACGACACGTGGGACTATGGCTTCCGCATCTGGCTCGATGGCGTACGATTCACGTACCTCGATCCGACACCAGCTATACCGGTCGCCGCCCCGATGACCTACGCTCAGAACTTCGATTCTCTCGGCACCGTGAATTTCTCTTGGCTGGATCAATTGACCCTTCCCGGCTGGTACGCGCAGATCAACAACGGAAGCACGTCCACCGGCACCGTCAGGGCGAGCG
>JANNVM010000422.1:0-11238 GCA_031414455.1 Verrucomicrobiota bacterium | reverse complement strand
CGCGCCATTTATTTGCTATGACTTGCGCTTCCCGGAAGTCTTTCGCGCCGCCGCGGGCAAAGGCGCGGATCTCTTCGCCGTCATCAGCAATTGGCCCAATCGCCGCCACCAACACTGGACTATGCTGTTAAAGGCGAGGGCAATTGAAAACCAGGCCGCCGTAATCGGCGTAAACCGTGCCGGCTCCGACCCGGAATTCGCCTACTCCGGCGGCAGCCTTCTCCTCGGCCCCCAAGCCGAGGTCCTCGCTGAAGCTGACGACAAGCCTGGATTCATTCGTGCGGAAATCTCACCCGGCCTCGTCGCCGGCTGGCGCGCGCAGTTTCCCGCCCTCCGCGATCGCCGAACCGATTACGCCAACCTCTAACATGCCTGCCAGCGCTCCAGCTTCACTGCCGATGACACCACTTCAGGAGGGCATGGTCGCGCACGCTCTCCAGCACCCCGAATCCGGCTGCAACATTGAGCAATTGGTCTGCACACTTCGCGAATCCCTGGACCCTGCCCGCCTCCGCGCTGCATGGGAAAGCGCGACCCGGCGCCATGAATCTCTGCGCCTCCGCTTCGACTGGTCCGGCCGCGAGCCGCGACAATTCGTCGGGGATAACATCGCCTTCCCGTGGACTGCAGGCGCTCTTCGCGAAGACGAACTCCCCGATTTCCTCCATGCGGACCGCTTCACCCCATTCGATCTGAGCGCCGCTCCGCTGATGCGCTTCACCCTGCTGCGCATCTCCGCTAACGATTGGCGTCTCATTTGGACCTTCCATCACCTGCTGCTCGACGGCCGCTCCATCGTGCGCGTAGTGCATGAAGTCTTCGCCGACTACGACGGTGGTTCGGCTGTCTCAACCGGAGCATGCGTTCCTCTCCGTGACTTCGCATCCAGGCACACTTCCATCGACCATACGGAATCGCTCCCCTTCTGGAAAGAACACCTCCGCGGCATCCACGCTCCCAACGCCGTCGTCATCGGCAACCTCGGCATACTCGCCCCGGGGCCGGAGCAGCGCGAAGCGGATCACTTCCTTTCCCTCGATTCCACTGCCGCGTTACGAGTCCTCGCCGAAAAATCCGGCGTCACCCAAAACACACTGATCCAGGCTGCCTGGGCGCTGCTCATCAGCCGCTATACCGGCGAGGAATCCGTCATCTTCGGGGCGACACGCGCCTGTCGTCACAGCGCTGGCGAAGCAGCCGCGGATATCACCGGCATGTTTATCAACACGGTCCCTGTTACCGCACACACCGCCGGTGATCAGCCGCTCATGTCCCTGCTCCAGGCGCTCCGCAGCGCATGGCTCGGAATGCGCCAGCACGAACTGACGCCACTTCCTCATATCCGCCGCGCGGCCGGTCTGCCCGCTGACCAGCCGCTGTTCAACCACCTCGTCGTCTTTGAAAACGAGGACTTTACCGGCGCACTGCAACGCCTCATGCCGGAGGCGAGGCACCGCCGCTTCGACCTCCGCGAACTCACCACCGTTCCGCTGACACTCCAGGCCTACGGCGGCGACCGCCTGCGCCTGCACTGCGCCTTCGACGCCTCGCAATTCGACCCGGCGTTCATCCACCGGATGCTTGGCCACGCCGCGCACCTTCTATCGCAATTTGTCGCCACACCCGGCACCACGCTCGGCAGCTTCTCCCTCGCCACCCCGAAGGAAGCCGCGGCGCTGCTGAACACAAGCGACGTCACTGATTTCCCCGGCGACACCACGCTCCACGCGTGGTTCTCTGAAACCGCCGCGCGATTCCCCGACCGCATCGCCGTCACTGGCTCCCACGGCGCATGGACCTACCGTGAACTCGACTCCCGCTCCAATGCCATCGCCGCCGCGCTCGCCGCCGCCGGCACCCGGAGCGGGGAGATCGTTGGGCTCCTCCTGGACCGCACCGGCCTCATTCCCGCCGCCATCCTGGGTATCCTCAAAGCCGGTGCCGCCTACCTGCCGATTGACCCCGTCTATCCCGCCGGGCGAGTTGCGTTCATGGTCGCCGATGCCGGAGTCAGAATCCTCCTAACCGACAACACTCTAGCCGCCAAAGTCCCCGCCGGCACCGGCACCGTCATCAATTGCGACACTCTCCCCTGCACCGCGCCGGCACCGGAAGTTGCCCCGCATTCGCCGGATGACACCGCCTACATCATTTTCACCAGCGGCAGCACCGGAAAGCCCAAAGGCTGCCTGCTCAGCCACCGCAACGCCGTCCGCCTTATGCAGGCGACCGGGCCGTGGTTCACATTCAACGAAAGCGACGTCTGGACGCTCTTCCACAGCAGCGCATTCGACTTCAGCGTCTGGGAAATATGGGGCGCGCTTCTCTACGGCGGACGCCTCTGCGTCGTCCCCTGGCTCACCACGCGCTCACCCGACGACTTCTGCCGACTGCTTTGTCAGGAAGGAGTCACCGTTCTCAACCAAACCCCCAGCGCCTTCCGCCAGCTTATCGCCACCGAGCCACTCGCCCGCAGCGCCGACGACACGCTGCCACTATTCGCACTGCGCTACGTCATCCTCGGCGGTGAGGCCCTGGAAATGCAAAGCCTGCGCCCATGGTTCGAGCGTCACGGTGATCAGAATCCGCAACTCGTAAATATGTACGGCATCACCGAAACAACGGTGCATGTCACCTATCGCCCGCTTGTCGCTTCCGACCTCAATAGCGGCCCCGTCATCGGACAACCCATCCCCGACCTCCAACTTCACGTCCTCGACCCGGTCACCCGCCAGCCAGCGCCCATTGGCATTCCCGGGGAAATATATGTCGCCGGCGCGGGGCTCGCCAAAGGCTACCTCAATCGCCCCGGACTTACCGCCGAACGGTTTCCCGTCAATCACCTCACCGGCGCGGGCCGCCTCTACAAAACCGGCGACCTCGCCCGCCGGCTCAGCAATGGCGATCTCGAATTCCTCGGTCGCATAGACGACCAGGTGAAAATACGCGGTTTCCGCATCGAGCCTGGTGAAATCGAGAGCGTCCTCTGCTCTCATCCCGGCATCCGTGAGGCCGTTGTCCTCGTCCGGGAAGACCGTCCCGGCGACAAGCGGCTCTGCGCATGGTTCGTCTCCGGCTCTCCTCCCGCCGCGGAGGATTTGCGCGCACACCTCAAGTCCCGCCTGCCGGATTATATGATTCCCGCCGCGTTCGTTCCGCTGAGCGTCTTCCCGCTCACCGCGAACGGCAAACTCGACCACCGTGCCCTGCCCCCGCCCGCTGCGGAATCCGCGGCGCGCCTTCCCCCTGCGCCGGAAACCCCTAACGAACACTCGCTGACCGCCATTTGGAAACAAATCCTGCGTGTGGACCGTGTCGGAATCCACGATAACTTTTTCGAACTCGGAGGCGATTCCATTCTGGCCATCCACGTCATCGCCCGCGCCCGCGAGGCCGGACTAAGCCTCACACCGCGCCAACTCTTTGAACATCCCACCGTAGCCGCATTGGCTGCACTCGTCATGGACAAACCGGACACTAACACTTTCCGAATCCCCGCCGAGGTCACCGGCCCGTTCCAGCCTTCGCCCATTCAGCAATGGTTTCTCACCCAGGAACTCGAAGGCGGAAACCACTGGAACCAGACCTTTCTGTTCACCGTCAGCGAGCGTCTTGACACCGCCGCTCTCACCGCCGCCCTCGGCGCGCTCATCACGCATCACAGCGCGCTGCGGCAGCGATTCATCCGTCGCAACAACACCTGGGAAGCCCGCATCCATCCCGATTCCGACGCCGACATCCTCACCCTGCACGACTTCGCAGGCATGGAGAATGGCCGCCTCGCACGCCAGATTGAGCGCGCCTGTAAAGTTGAGCAGGCCCGCCTCAGTTTTGAATTCGGCCCGCTCCTTCGCGCTGCCTACATGGATTGCGGTGACGACCGCCCGGGCCGCCTTCTCATTACAGTGCATCACCTCGCCGTGGATGGTGTTTCGTGGCGCATCCTCATGGAGGATATTGAGAATGCCTATCGTCAGGCCTCCGCAGGAAGACCCGTGGACCTTCCGCCCGCCACCGCGCCGTTCTCCGCGTGGGCGGGACAGGTGCGCGCATGGCCGGGCACTTCGGTCGCGCAGACCGACGATACGTTCTGGCAACAACACCTCACCCACTGCACCGCCGCCGCCACCCTGCGCCACGAAGGCGAAGACGGATTCGGTTCCAATACCGAGTCGGACAGCTACACGCTCTGCACACGTCTCTCCAAAGACGAAACCGACGCCCTGCTCCACCGCGTTCCTGAAGCCTGGCGCACCCGCATCAATGACTCCCTCCTTGCCGCGCTCATCCACTCCGCTCACAGGGTCCAGCCTTTGACCGGCGGCCTCGCGGTTCACCTCGAAGGTCACGGACGCGAGGCTCACATCGGCGGTGACCTCGATGTCTCACGCACCGTCGGCTGGTTCACTGCCATCTTTCCGGTTTGCCTCACACCGTCCGGCGGCGACCTTTACGCGCAGGTCCGCAGCGTGCAGCAGCATCTGGCCGAAATACCCGGCAACGGCTCCGGGTTCTCCGCTCTCGGCCTCAAACACGAAGCCGCCATCCTGTTCAACTACCTCGGCCGCATGGACAGCATCACCGGCAGCAGCGAACTGTTCACTTTTGCGCCCGAACCGACCGGTCCCTGGCACTGCCAAAGCGCCGGGCGCAAATACCAGATCGAGATCAACTCCCGGGTCATCGGCGGCGAACTCGAAGTCGCATGGACCGCCGGACGCTGCCTCCACAGCGAAGAACAAATCCAATCGCTTGCCGATGGCTTCCACGCCGCGCTTCAGGAGATCATTCGCGAAAGCAGCACCCCCACCGCCGCGCCGGACACCTCGCTCAGCCGTCTCGACGCCGGCACGATCAACTGGCTAACAAAAGGTCAGGCCGGCATCGTGGAAATCAGCGCGCTCCCGCCAATGCAGCAGCTATTCTATAGCGCCAGCCTGACAAAGCCGGGTGCGGGCTACGACCAGTGGCACTGTCACCTCCGCGGTCCACTTGATGTGGAAAAACTCCACGCCGCATGGAGCCAGGTCATCGCCCGCCACAGCATGCTTCGCAGCAGCTTTCACAGTGCCGGACTTCCCCATCCTGTCCAGATAGTCAGCGAGGGCATCGAGCCGGAATGGACCATCATCGAAGCCACCGGCGACGCGGAACAATCCATCGCTAAACTCCTCTCTGACGACGCCGGCCTGAGAAACGACCTGACAAAGCCGATGCTCTCACGCTTCATGCTCGTCCGCATCACCGCCGATCATCACTTTCTTCTATGGAGCCTGCCATGCCTCCACCTCGACGGCTGGTCATGGCCCATTGTCTTCAGCGAAGTCAGCGAATTCTACCGTGGCCCGGGCGTCCAGCCCGAAGCTTCTCCATACAAATCCTATCTCCACTGGCTTAACGGAAAATCCGAAAATTCCTCTCGCCAATTCTGGCGCAAAAACCTCGCTAACTACACCAGTCCCACGCCCCTTCCCGTCGACCTCACGCCCGGCCCCGGGGCCTCGCGCCGCTACATCCGGGTCTCGCGCGAATATGGCGGTGCGCCCGTCACCAAAGCCGCGCGCAGCCTCTCTCTCTCGCCGGGCTGCTTCGTCCAGGCCGCGTGGGCCATGCTGCTCGCGCACTGCGCCGCGGAGGAAGACATTGTCTTCGGCACCGCCTTCTCCGGACGCCCCGCAGAACTCCCCGGTGCCGGCCGCATCGTCGGTCCGTTCGTCAACAACCTGCCCGTCCGCCTCACCATAGCGTCTGACACCAGCGCCGCGACATTGCTCCAGTCACTCCAGAGCACGCTCCTTGATCTCAGCGAGCATCAATACACACCCGCCACTGTCATTCAGGACTGCACCACGGTCCCCTGGAACAGCCGCCTCTTCAACAGCCTCGCCGTTTTTCAGAACTACGATGTCCCCGACTCCGCGAAGCACTTCGGGGACGTGAAGCTGACTGAATTCACCGGCCCCATCCACACGGCGTACCCGCTCACACTCGTCGTTACCCCCGGCACAGAATGGGACGCCACACTCGTCTTCCAGGAGTCCGTGTGCTCGCCGGCGCGCGCGCAACTAATCCTCGACGACTTCCTCGCCATCGTCACTGCCATCGCTGCGACCACCTCCGCCGCCTGCGGCGAAATCATGACGCGCTGCCAAATTCCCGCCGGCAGCGCTATCACCCCGCAGCCCGTCCCGATGCGCCGCCCCGGAGGAACTGCGCCGCGGACGAGGATGGAAAGGACGCTCGCCAGTCTCTGGCAGCGCGCCTTCGGCATCGCCGACATCACGACTGAGGATAACTTCTTCGATCTCGGCGGCGGCTCGCTGCTCATGGTACGCCTGCACGTCACTATCAGTCAGGAACTCCAGCGTGATGTGCCTCTCGTGGATCTCTTCCGCTTCCCCACGATCGCCGCCCTCGCGCGCCATCTTGATCCCGCCGCCACCACCGCGACGAGTGCCGTCCGCGTCGTGGACCAAACCCAGTCCCGCGCCGCCGCCGCCCGCGCTGCCGCCAGCAAAGCCCGCGATCTCCGCACGAGATGAATACGACGACGCATCACGCGTGGCAAAGCCACCCTGCACTGCGGCAGCATGCTGCCGCTTCCCCTATCGCAGCTTGCCGCCATGCTGTTCCCCCACGTTCTCAAAAGGAACCGCGGAGCGGTTCGCCCATGAATAGCCGGGGGTGGGCGACGAAGGAGCCTACCCCCGGTATGCCAGTCCTGTCCGGGGGTTCTGTCTCGTCACGAGGCTGTGCTCTGTTCACTGACTTCCTGATTTTCTAATGTCGCCAGAACCCGAAACATCCCTGGATGGAATTGCCATCGTCGGCATGGCCGGACGCTTTCCCGGAGCGCCGGACATCGAATCGTTCTGGAATGTCCTGACCGAAGGCCGTGAGACGATCACGACCTTCGACCGCAGCCAACTTCCGCCGGAAGAACCCGCACAGGATGCCGACTATGTCCCGCGACGCGGCGTCCTCGACAAACCCGAGTGCTTCGATGCCGCCTTCTTCAACATCGCTCCGCGTGAAGCCGAAGCGATGGACCCGCAGCAGCGGATCTTCCTGGAAACTTGCTGGCACGCGCTGGAAAACGCCGGCTGCGACCCGCAGCAGTTTGCCGGCAGTATCGGCGTCTTCGCCGGCATGAGCAACAATTCGTGGCTCCAGCACCGCATTCTGCACAACAAAGAACTGCGCACGCAGGTCGGCTACGAAGCCGCGATGATCTGCAACGAGAAGGATTACCTCGCCACCCGCACAGCCTACAAACTCGATCTCCGCGGCCCCGCGCTGAATATCTACACCGCGTGCAGCACGTCGCTGGTCGCCGTGTGTCAGGCCGTGCAGGCGCTGCAAACATTCCAGTGCGATGCCGCGCTCGCCGGCGGGATCAGTGTGAAGTGGCCGCAGGAACGGGGCTTCACGGCGCAGGAAGGCAGCATCTATTCGCCCGACGGCCAATGCCGGCCCTACGACGCTGCCGCCACCGGCACCGTCTTCAGCAATGGCACCGGCGTCGTACTGTTGAAGCGTCTTGAAGACGCCGTGCGCGACGGCGACCACATTTGGGCCGTCATCAAAGGCGCCGCATTGAACAACGACGGTGCCGACAAAGTCAGCTTCACCGCCCCCAGCGCAGACGGTCACGCCGATGTGATCGCACTGGCTCACGCGCTCGCAGGATTCGAACCCGACACCATCGGCTATGTCGAAGGCCACGGGACCGCCACGCCCATCGGCGATCCCATCGAAGTCGCCGGACTGACAAAAGCATTCAGACGTGGCACTGACCGCACCAACTTCTGCGGGCTGGGATCATTGAAATCAAACATGGGCCACATGGACGCCGCCAGCGGCGTCGCGGGACTCATTAAAACGACGCTCGCCCTGCATCACGCCAAGCTTCCTCCGACACTTCATTTCAAGTCGCCAAACCCCTCGCTGATGCTGGACACCACGCCGTTCTTCGTGGTGGATAAGCTCCAGGACTGGAAATCAAAAGGCCCGCGCCGCGCGGGAGTCAGCAGTTTCGGCGTCGGAGGAACAAACGCACACGTCGTCCTCGAAGAATGGCGTGCGACGGTCGCCGCCGCATCCGATGCGGTCGTTGCCGTCTCTCCGCAGTTGATTACCGTCTCCGCCAAATCCCCCGTCGCCCTCGCCAACGCCTGCGAAAACCTCGCTGCCTGGCTTGAAACCCACGACACCCCGCTCGCCGGCATTGCGTGGACCCTGCAAACCGGTCGCCACAATTTTCCGCACCGCCGCGCCATGGTCGCCTCCTCCAGCGGGGAGGCCATCAGAATCCTGCGCGACAAATCCAGCGCCACACAGCACTATCGCACCAACACGCCCGCAGTCTTTATCTTCCCCGGCCAGGGAGCACAGCACCTCCGCATGGGCGCGGAGACTTACGCAGCTGAGCCAGTCTTTAGGGAAGCCTTCGATCGGTGCGCGGAACTCTTCGCGCCGTTCATTGGTTTCGATCTGCGCCAGTTTCCCGCCGCCGCCGATGATACACCTGGTGCGCAATTGAACGAGACGCGCTACACTCAGCCCGCTCTTTTTACCGCGGAGTATGCGCTCGCAGCGCTGCTGCAATCCTGGGGCGTGAAACCCGCCGCCATGCTCGGCCACAGCATCGGCGAATACGTCGCGGCCACGCTCGCCGGGACCTTCACTTTGGAGGACGCGACCATGATAGTCGCCGCCCGCGGCCGCATCATGTTCGCGCAGGAGCGCGGCTCCATGCTCGCCGTGCGGCTGCCGGAATCCGAGGTCGCCGCCAAACTCCGTGCGACCCTCGACATCGCCACGATTAACGGACCGGCGATCACCGTCGTCGCCGGACCGACAGACGAGATCACTGCCTTCGCTGCTTCACTGGAAGCGGAAGGCATCAGCGCCACCGTCTTGAAGACAAGCCACGCCTTCCACAGCCGCATGATGGACGCCGCGCTGGAAGAATTCCGCGCCGCGCTGGCAGGTATCCCGCTGCGCGAGCCCGCGACACTGTGGATTTCCAATGTCACCGGCCAGCACATCACGGTCGCCGCTGCGACATCGCCGGACTATTGGGTACGCCACCTGCGCAGCGCCGTGCGATTCGCCGACGGCATCGCCACACTGGCCGCGGATGGCCCGTGCGTCTTTATAGAGTGCGGGCCTGGAACCTCTCTGGCACCGCTCATTCGCCAGCATCCCGCTGCCAAGGATTGCGAGTGCGTATCCCTGTTCCCGTCATCAAAAGTCGAAGGCGCAGCAGAATACTCCGCGCTGCTCAATGGCATCGGCAAACTCTGGATGGCCGGCGTTTCCGTGGATTGGCAAGGCCTGCACCATGCCCCGCGCCGCAGGGTGCCGCTGCCGGGCTATCCGTTCGAACGGCAGCGTTATTGCCCGGATGTCGCGCTGCCTCCCGGCACGCTGCGCGATGGCGAGGGCTGGCTGCATTTCCCCGCGCCGGCACTTGTTCCGCCAACCGCAGCGGTGGCTTCCGGCCCCCAGGCAGATCCTGGCGGGCACGATGCCCACACTACGGTTGCGACTCCCACACCCGCTCGCACCGTGCATCTCACGCGGGAAATTCGCGCCCTTCTCCACCGCTCCAGTGGCATAGACATTGAGGCAGCAGACCCGGCCACGTCATTCCTCGATCTGGGTTTTGATTCCCTGTTCCTCACCCAGGCAAGCCTCGCGCTGAAAAAACACTTTGGCGTAAAGATCACCTTCCGCCAACTCATGGAGCAGCAGGACAGCATGGAGGCGCTGGCCGCCTGGCTGGATGGGAAGCTGCCAGCGGGGACCTTCATGCCAGCGGTGGCCGCCGGTCCGCCGGCGTCATTTTCTGCTCCGCCGTCTGCTGCGACGTCCGCGGCTGGCTCAGTGGAGGATCGGCTGATGCGCATTGAGAATGCTCTGCTCAAACTCAGCGACGCAACGCCGCATCAGCCGGACCATACTAATCAGCCGCATCCTGCATTCAGCGTCCACGTCAAAGCACAAACCGGTTCCGGCGAAAAGAAGGTCACCTTCGGTCCCTTCCGTCCGATGGAGAAAATGCCCGCCGGCTCGCTCACGCCGCAGCAGCGCGCGCACCTCGACAAACTCATCACCGACTATGTCACACGCTACTCGAAGACCCGCGCCTTTACTGCTGAGCACCGCCCGGTCTTCGCCGATCCCCGCGCTGTCGGCGGGTTCAATCCACTCTGGAAAGAGATGGTCTTCCCCGCCGTCACCGAACGCAGCGAAGGTCCTTACCTCTACGACATTGACGGCCACCAGTGGGTGGATGTCGTCCACGGATTCGGGTCCGGGTTCTTCGGCCACAAGCCGGCGTTTGTCGTGGAGGCCATCAAAGAGCAACTTGATCGAGGCTACGAAACCGGCCCCACCTGCCCCGTCGCGGGCGAAGTAGCAAAACTGGTCTGCGAGTTTTCCGGCAAGGATCGGGTAGCCTTCTGCAATACCGGCAGCGAGGCGCTGATGGCCGCCATTCGCGTGAGCCGAACAATCACCGGGCGCGATCGCATCGTCATGTTCGCCGGGGCTTATCACGGCATCTTCGATGAAGTCCTCTCACGTCCACTCGTGACGAATGGCGAGCTGCGCACCATACCCATCGCGCCGGGCATTCCGGAGAGCGCGCAGGCGAATATCATTGTGCTGGAATATGGGCACCCGGAGTCACTGGAGATCATCAAACATCACGCGCACGAAATCGCAGCGGTGCTGGTGGAGCCGGTGCCGAGCCGCCGTCCTGACATCGCGCCGGTGGAGTTCGTTCAGGAATTGCGGCGCATCACGGCGGAGGCGGGCACCGCGCTCGTCTTCGATGAAGTGGTGCTTGGCTTCCGCACCCATCCCCGGGGCGCGCAGCATTTGTTCGGCATCAGTGCGGACCTTGTCAGTTATGGCAAAGTCATCGGCGGCGGGATGCCGCTGGGTGTGCTCGCGGGCACCAGCCGCTTCATGGACGCGCTCGATGGCGGCCAGTGGCAATACGGCGACGACAGCGCGCCGGAAGTGGGCGTCACGTTCTTCGCCGGCACGTTCATTCGCCATCCTCTCACCATGGCCGCCGCGCGCGCCGTGCTGAACAAGCTGAAAACCGAAGGCCCCGCACTCCAAGCAGACAACGACGCCAAAGCCGCGCGCTTCGTGGACAAGTTGAACGCCATCTTCGCCGACAGCGGCGTGCCCGTGCACATCTCGCGCTACAGCAGCCTG
>JANNVM010000421.1:0-6607 GCA_031414455.1 Verrucomicrobiota bacterium | reverse complement strand
CGAAACGACCTCCCGCGTTGAGCATCTGTGTCCGCCAGTAATTGGGCTTTGTCATTTGTCCGCCAGCATTCATTCTTTCGCCGTGAACTCTGCCCCGCCAGCCAACCGACGCGCCTTCTGGGACCAGCACCCCGGCCTCGTCTGGTCGAACCGCAACGCTCCCGACGATGCCTTCATCTCGGCCGCGCTCCGGAAAAACCGCTTCCTCCAACTCCTCGATATCGCCAAAGAATTCGGCCCCGAACGCCTCCGCCGGCAATGGCTGCTGGAACTCGCGGAGGGCGATCTTTCCCAGCGCCTCATCGCCAGGGTGGAGGAGAATCTGCAAATCATCGAACAAGCTAAAGCACATGCAAAAACTTCCGCCGGAAACTGAGCGCCTGTGGCACAGGCTGCAACATGAGCCGCTCCTCGCTGGATGGTATCTCATCGGCGGCACGGCGCTTAGTTTGCTCATCGGACACCGGCAGAGCGAAGATCTTGACTTTGCCTGGCCCGGTGGCGGAAAGCTCCCGGTTCACGTTCTCAGTCAACTCACCGCAAATCTCGAATCAGAGGGCTGGCACTGTGAGCGTGACGACGATGCGGACGCCTACGATGAATTTCTTATCGCCGGCATGAGCCTGCACGATCACCAGCAAAACTTCAGCGCCACCGCCGGTGGCGACCGTGTGAAGCTCACCTTCTTTTCGCCCGATCCGCCGTTCTCGACGCTGCTCCAAAAATCCGCCGCAGCCACCGTCGTCATCCCGCCGCTGCCGCTGCTCTTTCAGTCCAAAGCCCTTGCCGCCTGCGGTCGCTCCACCGTGCGCGACTGGGTGGACCTCTACATCCTCATGTCGCAGCACGGCTTCACGATGGAAGACTTCGCCGCCGCCTACGAAGCCGCCGGCGCGAAGCTGCAACTCGACATCGCCTTCAACCGCCTCACCAGCGGCCAGCCGCGCGCCGGTGATCCGGGTGTCGCCGGGCTGATGGAGAATCCGCCGGCGGTGGAGAAGTTGGCGGAGTTTTTCAGGAAGGTCATCGCTGAATGGAAACGCTCCCGCGCAGAAGCCGCCTGGCAAATGCGCTCAACTTCCTGAGTTTCGTTGGCGTTTCCGGCCACTGCTTCCGGCTTCAAGCATCTCAATCCACCTCGGGCTGATCTTGCCCCAAAAAGCAAGGTAGAGTTCCTTGAGGTTCGGTGGAATCCGGCGCCAGCCCCAGCGCTGGGATCTCTTGTCCAATAAGCGCAGGAGATTCACAACGTAACTTACATCGATCACCCCGCGCGCATCGTCGTCAGCAATTTCGAGTTGTGCTGAGTAGAATTGCAAATGTCGGGCGACAACTGTCTCCTCCCGTTTCTTTATCGCATCATTCGTTCGGCGGGCGAATTCTACAAACCAGAGACCCTCAACCTCGTCGCTGCCCCACAACTCCCGGACACGCCGACTCGTCATCGCGGCGGCTTTAGGAAACTGTTCCTCAACCAATCGCTTCAGAGCCTGGATGCTCGGTGCGATTGGGCGGTCTGGTATGTCAAAAGGAGGATCAGGGTAATTGCACTGCATAACAGAGGGCACTCTGCTGGAGAATGCCGTTCATTTCAACACCCCCGCCAAAAACGGCGCCGTCCGGCTTTCCTTCGACTTCGCCACTTCCTCCGGCGTGCCGAACGCGACGACCTCACCGCCCTCGCTGCCGGCTTCGGGGCCGATATCAATGATGCAGTCGGCTTCGGCCATGATGTCGAGATTGTGCTCGATGACGACGACCGTGTGTCCGTCGTCCACCAAACGGTGGAGCACATCCACGAGCCGCGCGACGTCGGCGGGGTGGAGACCGATGGTGGGTTCTTCGATGAGGTAGAGGTTGCCCTTCACCGTTTGGTTGCGGCGGAGTCGGGCGTTCTCCGTGCGGGCGACGCCGCGGCTGAGTTCGGCGACGAGTTTGAGCCGCTGGGCTTCGCCGCCTGACAAGGTCGGGCTGGGCTGGCCGAGTTTGAGATAACCGGTGCCGGTGTCGGCGAGCAGTTTGAGGGTGCGGGCGATTTTCTGATGCGCGGCGAAGAACTCCGCAGCCTCGCTGATGGTCATGTTCATCACGTCGCCGATGTTCCTGCCGTGGTATTCAATCTCCAGCGTGGGCGCGTTGTAGCGGCGGCCTTTGCATTCCTCACAAACGACGTGGCTTGTGGGGAGGAAGGCCATCTCGTGTTTGATGACACCATTGCCGGTGCAGGCCTCGCAGCGTCCACCTTCCGTGTTGAAGGAGAAGCGGCTCGCAGTGTAGCCGCGCATCTTCGCGGCTGGCAGGGCCGCGAACAGCGCACGGATTTCATCGAACACCTTGATATACGTCGCCGGCGTGCTGCGGCTCGTCTTGCCGATCGGCGATTGGTCCACCTCATAGACCGCCTCGATGTGCTCCATTCCGGTGATGGACCTGCATCCGTGGAGGGGGCTTCCAGCCCCCAAGTTTCTCTTACTGGTGGCCTGGAAGGCCACCCCACTTTTCACCGAGGGATACAGCACGCGGCGCATGAAGCTGCTCTTCCCGCTGCCACTGATGCCGGTGATCACCGTCAGCCGGCCCGCGGGAATGCTGATGTCCACATTCTTGAGGTTATTCGCCGACGCACCCTTCACGCGCAGCCAGCCATCCTTCGCTTTCGCCGCCGGGAGTTTGCGCCGCGAGCCGCGGGAAGGATGGACGACTGGCTTTCCGAGGACACGACCCGTGACGCTGTTCGGATCTTTACTGACTTCCATCACCGTGCCCCGCGCGACGATCTCGCCGCCGAACATTCCCGCGCCAGGACCCATGTCGATGATATAGTCGCTGCGGCGCATCGTCTCCTCGTCGTGCTCTACCACGAGCAGGCTGTTTCCTTTGTCGCGCAGGGCGACGAGTGTGTCGAGCAGCGCCACGTTATCGCGCGGATGCAGGCCGATGGTTGGCTCGTCCAGCACGTAGAGCACGCCGGTGAGATTCGAGCCTAACTGCGCCGCTAGGCGAATGCGCTGACTCTCGCCGCCGCTCAGGGTCATGGCGCTGCGATTGAGTTGGAGATAGCCGAGGCCGACTTCATTGAGGAATTTCAGCCGCTGGTGAATCTCCACCATGATGTCCTGCGCGATGAGCAGTTGCGTGCCGGTGAACGTGAATGTCTTCAATTTCGCCGCCACTGCGCGCACCGGCATCGCCGTCAGCGCCGCGATGTCCATGCTGTGAACTCTCACATGAAGCGCCTCCTGCGTGAGGCGTCCGCCCTGACACGACGGGCACGGGCGGACTTCCCCGTCATCATCATCGCGCTCGCGGCGCGCTTCCTCCTGGAGTTCGGCCTCCATGAGCGAAGCCGCGCGCGAGGTGTCGAGTTCCATGCTGCCGCGCAGGGTGCCGTAGCCGCGACAGGTCTGGCACCAGCCGTGCGGACTGTTGAATGAGAATAACCGCGGATCGAGATCCTCGAACGAGTCGCCGCAATCCGGACAGCAGCGGCGGGAATTGAGCACGGTGCTTTTGCCTTTCGTATCCAGCAGGCGGACCACGCCGCGCCCGGCGGCGAGCGCCTTAACTACCAGGGCATCCAATTCCGCCACCGATGGCTCGCGCGACAGCGTCGCCACCACGGCATCAATCGTATGCTCTTTGAACCGTTCCAGTTTCCGGAATGACGCCGTTGGTACTATTTTGCCATCAACGACGAGTTCCATGAATCCCTGCCGCTGCGCTGCTTCGGCGACTTCGGTATGGAATCCCTTCCGGCCGCGAATGAGCGGCGCGCACAATCGCACTGCACCCTTCTTCAGCGCCGCACGCACCGCCTCCGCGATGGCTCCCGGCGATTGCTGCTGCACCTCCACCTGACATTTCGGACAGAATTGCTGCCCGACCTTGGAATAGAGCAGCCGCAGAAAGTGATAGATCTCCGTGACCGTCGCGACCGTGCTCTTCCCGCCGCCGCGCGAGATTCGCTGCTCAATGGCCACGGTCGGTGGCAGCCCGCTGATGTGATCCACCTCCGGCCGTTCCATCTGCTCGACAAACTGCCGTGCGTAGGTGGACATGCTGTCGAGGAATCGGCGCTGCCCTTCCGCGAAAACGATGTCGAAGGCCAGCGTGCTCTTCCCGGATCCTGACAAACCAGTGACGACGACGAATTTCCCGCGGGGGATTTCGACGGAGAGATTCTTGAGGTTGTGTTCCCGCGCGCCGCGGATGGAGATGCTGCGGGAGTAATCAGTGATCAGTGGTCGGTAATCAGTGCTCACTTCGGCGACGCGCCCCGACTGTTTGGCGATGGACAACTGATTACTGATTACTGATAACTTCTCCGCGAGAAACAGCCCGGTGTGCGATCCCGCCACCCGAGCCACCGCCTCCGGCGTTCCTTCCGCCACCACATAGCCGCCGGCATCGCCAGCCTCCGGGCCGAGGTCCACGATCCAGTCGGCGCATTTGATGACTTCCATATTGTGCTCGATGACGAGCAGGCTGTGCCCCTTGTCCACGAGCCTCTGGAAGAGGAGGAGCAGAAGCGCGATGTCATCGAAGTGCAGGCCGGTGGTCGGCTCGTCGAGGATAAACAGCGTGTGGCCCGTGCCGCCTTCGAGCATGTGGCCGACGAGTTTGAGCCGCTGGCTCTCGCCGCCGGAGAGCGTGTTGAGCGGCTGGCCGAGACGCAGATAGCCGAGGCCGACATCCGCGAGGATTTGCAGCATATCCGCGGCTTTGGCGGCTTTGTTGTCGGACGACGAACGAAACAAAGTGAGCGCCTCGCTGATCGTCATCTCCAGCACTTCGTGGATGCTCTTTCCTTTCCAGAGAATGCGCAGCGCCTCCGGGCGGAAGCGGCGGCCTTCGCATTCCGGGCATTTTACATAGAGATCGCTGAGGAATTGCATCTCCACTTTCTCGTAGCCCGCACCCTGGCAGCGGCCGCAGCGGCCCGTGCCGGAGTTAAAGGAGAAGTATCCCGCGCCCAGTTGCTGGGCTGCGCCATCAGGCGTCTCGGCAAAAAGCTGACGGATGAAATCATACGCGCCGACATACACCGCCGGTGTGCTCCGCGGGGTGCGGCTGGGCGGCGACTGATCCACCAGCACCACTTGCGCAAGGTGCTCCGCGCCGAGCACGTCCTTGCAGCGGCCGGGTTCGTTCTCGGTGATGTCACCTTTTTTGCGCACGAGATTCTCATAGAGCACATCATGCACCAGCGTGCTCTTCCCGCTGCCGCTCACGCCGGTGACGCAGCAGAAAACACCGAGCGGAATACTCACGTCCACTTTCTTCAGATTGTTCTGCGTCGCGCGCAGCACTTTCAACTCGTGGCCTTTCTTCAACTTCCGCCGCTGCTTCGGCACGGGGATTTCCTTGCGGCCCAGCAGGTAGTCGGCGGTGAGCGATCGTTTGGCGGTATGCAATTCATCGAGCGGACCGTGGAAGACGAGTTCGCCGCCGAGTTCGCCGCGGCCAGGACCGATCTCGATGAGATTGTCCGCCGCGCGCATGACGCTTTCTTCATGCTCCACGACGAGCAGCGTGTTGCCTTTGTCGCGCAGGCTGCGCATCACATCCACAAGCCGGCCGGTGTCGCGCGGATGCAGGCCGATGCTTGGTTCATCCAAAACAAAGAGTGTATTCACCAGTGACGCGCCGAGGCAGGTCGTCAGGTTCACGCGCATCACTTCGCCGCCGCTGAGCGTGCGGCTGGCGCGATCCAGATTCAGATAGCCGAGCCCGACATGCTCCATGTAGCGGAGGCGGCTGGCAATTTCATCGCGCACGAGTTCTGCGGTGTGATCGCCGGCGGGCAGCGGAATTTCTTCAACTACGGGACGCAGCACAGAGATCGCCAGTTGCCACCATTCCGGCAGTGCGCGGCCCTGAACTTTGAAGTTGAGCGCTTCCGGCTGGAGGCGCTTTCCTTTGCAAACGCGGCAGGTCGTGTAGCTGCGGTAGCGGCTGAGGAAGACGCGGACGTGCATCTTGTAGGCCTTTTTTTCGAAGTAATCGAAGAACCCCTGCACACCGTACCAGCGCTTGCCCTCCCATGCGCCTTCCGGGTCCGCTTCGTAGCCGGGGTCACCATTGATGACCCACTCCTGATCCTTCGCCGGCAGTTCATCGAATGGCGTGGTGACGCTGACGCCGCGCGCCTTCGCACAGCGCAGCAGGTCTTTCTGACTCTCGCCGTATGTGGTGCCGCCGAAGGCTTTCACGAGGCCGTTGCGAATGCTCAGCGACTTGTCAGGCATCGCACGCTCAAGGTCGAGGCCGATGGTGCGGCCGAACCCGCGGCACTGCGGGCACGCGCCGACGGCGTTGTTGAAGGTGAACAGCGCCGGCGTGGGCTGCCGGATGTCAATGTCACAGGCTGCGCAGTGCCAGCCTTTGGAAAACGGCAGCGCGCGATTTTTGTCAGGCACGATGAGCGTGAGTTTTCCTTTTCCGAAGATGAACGCCTGCTCGATGGCTTCCGTGAGGCGCGTGGTTTGGGGGGGTGCGCCCCCCCCAGGGTTGGGGTGAAAAGGGGGGGGGGGGGGCCCACCCCCCCGCGCACCACCCCCCCAGGAGCAAAAAACCCAACCCCCCCCCCCCCGGGCTGTTTTTTATT
>JANNVM010000420.1:0-4750 GCA_031414455.1 Verrucomicrobiota bacterium | reverse complement strand
GCCAATTGGCACTCTAATCCTGGTGTTCACTCGCTTAGTTTGGCTTCAAGCGACGCTCCAAAAAGAACCTCAGAGGATTCCCGAAGCGCTCCGCCTCCAGCGTCGGGAACTCCATCCGAAAACTTAAATGTCACGTACATTTTTACTGTCATCGCAAACCCCATGTAAACAAAGCCAGTATTGTCTCCTTCGATTGACTTCTGGCCGTTCGTAATTTCGTAACGGAAAAAGTCGGCCCCTGTCCGCTGCCCCCAAAGATTGTAGTAAACGTGAGCAACAAGCCAACCAGAATCATAATTGATCGGGTCGTTCGAGGTCTCTTCGCAATTGATGACTCCGTCAAGAACTGCCCCAGCTAAGGATCCGAGGGGAGCTGTACCGACGACACCTGCATGGCCGCTCGCTGCGCTTGAAGTCAGTCTAACTGCCACCAACACCGAACCATCAGGAGCATTTTCCAACCCATCCGTCGTGAGGACTGCAAACTGATAGCTGAAATCCCCCCCTGCCGATGCGCTCGGTGCGTTTGGCGGCTGATATCCGCTATCTGGAAGTGCATCAATATACCATATCCCTGCCGACTCACTCGCCATGACCTCCATTCGGAAACCGTGCAACATGATGGCCGTTCCTACGGAGGCTGCTCCAGTTTTTTTGACGAACGCCCTGCGTCCGATTTTTGAGTTCCACAGCGAAGGCTCCAGTGACTGGAGGAGGCTTCGTCCGGCAGTTTCACCGTTATGAAGATTCTGAGAATCCTGCCCCCTGATTTGAGTTAGGTTTTTTTGTGTTCATGCGCGTCGCGTTTCTTGATGGTTGAACGTGTCGGGACTGGCGGAGCCGGTTAAATCGGATTCGTGGAAGCACATCAATAACTTTAGTGAGGTATCTGAGAAATGTTTTTGATGAGGTGTATTTGAACCGGGTACGGGTTGCGGGAAGGATTTCGCTACGGCTCATAATATCGAAGGGCCGGTCTCCGCGAAGGAAGACCGGCCCTGATTGGTTTGGATGACCCGGAGCAAGGCAGCCCGGGCGCTGTTACTCCGCGGATCAATTCACCCTGACGGTGAGGGGATCGCAGAACGGACCGGTGCCTTTGGAGCCGACGGCGCGCACGCAGATGGTGAGCAGACTGCCGGGCGGGACGACGGGCAGCGGACAGCGGGTGCGCGTGGACGTGATGGTGACCGGATCGGCGATAGTGAGGGCGGCACCGGCGACGGGGGCGACCATGAGTTCGTAATAACGGGCATTGGCCACCCGGCTCCAGCGACCGGTGCTTTCCCCGGCGATTCTGTTTTGCACAATGCCGAGGCTGGCGGGGGCCGGCATTTCCTGCGGCGGGCCGGCTGGGCGGCGGAGATCCCATCCTCCGCTAACAAGAGTGGCGGGTGTGCTGTCGGCATTCTCACAGGCGACGGCGGCGCGGTTGAGTACGGCGGCATAGGTGACGGCCCACGGTTCGAGCGAGAGGCGGAATTCTTTGAGAGCGCGCTCCAGATCGGCCAGTTCGATGAGTTGCAGGCGGAGGGCATTGGAAGCCGCGTCCACATCGGTAGTGACGGGCAGCGTGGCATAAGCAGGGGTGTTATTCATGCCGGCGGCAACGCGGTAGAGCTGGGCCTCCAGTTGCGCATAGGTCATGGAACTGGTTTCCAGCTTGATCTTTCCGGTGACCGTCACCGGCGCGAGGGCGGCGAGCTGGACATCGGCCAGTGCCGCTGCGCCGGGGAAGGCCCGGTTTTTTGCGGTGGTGCCCTGTTTCACGGAGACGGCAGGCGTCGCGGCCCGGCGGAGCTTGTGAGCGGTTTTCTTTGGCAAGGCGGGTTTTCTGGTCTTTTTCATATGGTTGGTCTTGCTGTTGGTTGGTTTTTTCCTGCGCGCGGCCCCGTTGAAAAAGACACCGCAAGCACCTGACAGAGTGGACAGCAGTCACGTCGCATCACCCACGCGTCCGGGGACCGCCGCCGGAACCCGTCCATGCTGCGCGAAGCCCTCCGGGGCGGCACCCGGCGGAGCGTAAAGTTCATCCGATGGCGGCAGTCATATCACTTCGGTTCCCAGCCCTGGCGGTATTCCTTGCTCCAGAGAGCGGCGGCTTCTTTTGAAGGGTTCTTCAGTTGCTGGGTCGCGCCGTCGAAGTCCACGGTGCCGCTGGTGCGATACGCGATATTGCCGAGGTGGCAGACCATGGCGCCGCGCTGGCCCTCTTCGGCCGGGCAATTGAGGGGCGTGCCGCTGCGGATGGCGTCGGCGAGATTCTGGAAGTGCGGGACGTCGGTGAAGGGGGGCTCGTTCTTGCCGGTCTCCTTGCCGGACTTGTCGTAGAGCGTGTAGCCGTTGCTGCTGAGGGCGAGCGTGCCGCCGTCTCCGTAGAAGCTGACGAAGGCGTGCGACTCGCCGCCGTTCCGTTTGTGGCAGGAACTGTCGTCCCACGTGACCGCGCAGGGGCCGAAGTCGGCGGAGAGGATCGCGGTATCAGGCGTTTCCTGGTCGTCAGCGAAATGATAACGTCCGCCGCCGCAGGTGACGCGGCGTGGCGTGAGGACGCGGCCGTGGGCTTCATTGATGCCCCACAGCGCGAGGTCGAGCGCGTGGACGCCGTTGTTAGCGAGTTCGCCGCCGCCGTAGGGCCAGAGCCAGTGCCAGTTGTAGTGCACGAGGTTGTCCTTGTAGGGGCGTTCGGGAAGCGGCCCCTGCCACATCGTCCAGTCGAGCCAGTCGGGCACGGGGGATTCCTTGCCGCGGCCCATGGGACCGCGATCACTGTCATACCAGCAGCGGGCGGCGGTGACTTTGCCGATGGCGCCTTCCTTGAGCCGCTGCATGGCCTCACGCATGGCGGGCAGGCTGCGGCGCTGGGTGCCCTGCTGGATGTGACGCCCGTGCTTTTTGGAAGCGGCGGCGAGCAGGGTGCTCTCGTGCGCCGTGTGGCTGCCAGGTTTCTCGACATAGACATGTTTGCCGGCCTGCACGGCGAGCAATGCCGCGGGGGTGTGCCAGAAGTTGCACGCGGCCACACTCAGGATGTCAATGGTATCGCCGTCGAGGAATTTCCGGAAGTCGAGGCCGGTGAGCGGCTTCTTCGACTGTCCGTTCTTCTCCACCGCGGCAAGTCCGCCATCAATGCGCCGGCGGTCCACGTCGCAGAGCGCGGTGATTTCGACATTCGGCACCTTGAGCCATGCCTCAATGTGGGCGAGTCCGCGGCCGAGTCCCATGACCCCGACGCGGAGACGTTTCGAGGGCGCAGCATCCTGCGCGAACAACCGCGGGGCGGCGAGAGCCGCGGCAGAGGCGGCGATGAAGTGACGGCGGGTATTCATGTTATTGGGCAGGAAGGAAGACGAGACAGACGGCTTTGCCGACGGTGGCGGTGTTGGTTGTGGGGGTCAGCATGCCGTTCTCCTGGTTCACGGAGAATACGGTGATGTTGTCCGAATCCTGATGCGCGGCGAGCAGCCACTTGCCGTCAGGGGTGAGGTTGATGTTGCGTGGCGTCTTGCCGCCGGAGGGTTTGATCTCCACGGTTTCGAGCGTGCCTTTGGCTGCGTCGGTGATTTTGAAAGCAGCGACACTGTTGTGCCCGCGGTTCGAGCCGTAGAGAAATTTTCCTGACGGATGAGCGACGATTTCCGCCGTGGAGAGATGGCCGCCCGTGACACCGGCCGGCACCGTGCTCACACTCGTGCCCGCCGTAAGCGTCGCGGCTTTCGCATCCCAAACGAACGGGGTGACGGTGAGGTTGATCTCGTTGATGGAATAAAAGACATTTCCTGCGAACACCCCGTGCCGGGGACCGGCCCCGGGTTTGAGAACGCCTTCGCTGACGGGTTTCGGGTTCAGGGTGCTCTTCGCTGCGTCCACGGCATAGACGTAGATGCGATCCGTGCCGAGGTCGTTGACCAGGACATGCTTTCCGTCCGCGGAGAGCACCGCACCGTGGCCGTGCGGCCCCTCCTGATTGCCAGGATTCACACTGCGTCCGGTGTGCTGGATGAACCCGGTGCGAGCCTTGAGGCTGCCATCCGGCGCGAGCGAGAATGTGGTGGTGCTCCCGCCGCCATAGTTGGCGGTAACGAGCATTTGCGCCTGCGGCACGAGACAGAGGTGACAGGCTCCCTGCCCCGGTTTGTCGGCGACGGGCAGTTCGTTCAATTTCGTCAGGCCGCCGGTGGACTTGTCCACTTTGAAGGCGGCCGCGCTGTTGCCGGATTCACTAACGGCGTAGAGCCGCGTGCCGTCTGCGCTCACCGCGAGGAACGACGGGCTCGCCAGTTCCGCCGCCGTGCCGACGACACTCAGCGCGCCGGTCCCCGTGTCCATTTTCAATAGAGTGATGCCTTTACTGCTGCTCCCGCTTCCCGTGTAGGATCCGGCGTAGAGGAAGAGTTCGCCGGCAACAGCGGCGGGTGTGCAGAGAAGGACGGCGGCAAGGAGTGAAGAGTAGGTCATGTCCCGACTCTGAAAGCCCGGACCTCCGCCGTCAATCCTCCGGGTGCGTATCGTTGCCACAAAACACGCCGATGCGCGGATGGACGCGGGCCCGGAAATGCGCCAGGAGGAGCAGACTGCATGAAAACGCTCCTCCTCTTTCTCCTGACGATTCGCATCGCCGCCGCTGTGCCGCGGAATGTGCTCTTCCTTTTCTCCGACGATCAGCGCGCGGATACGATCCATGCACTGGGGAATCCTCACATTGAAACGCCGCACCTCGACAGTCTTGTGAAGTGCGGCACGGCGTTCA
>JANNVM010000419.1:0-6875 GCA_031414455.1 Verrucomicrobiota bacterium | reverse complement strand
AGTGAACGTCAGCGGCGCGCTGGAACTCAAATGGACGCTGCCAAAGTCCCGCGTGACCGCGCCCTCAATGTGGAACAACAGGCCACACCAGTAATTGAGAAAGTTGCTTGTTCTGAACTGGTTGTGGGGCGGGGCCTCAGGAATTGATCGCCATTCGCAGGGGCACCGCCGGGGGCGGTTGCTTTGCGGAATGGGTCTCTCTGCGCGGATGCTGTCTGCTCGCAACGCGGCCCCGCGCCGCCCAGCGCTAAGACAGGTTTCGCCGACAGACAACCGACGCCCTTCTCAGTGTCCTCCAGCAAAACGGCGTCGCCCCGCTGCCGGCGTCCGGCGGTGGAGTCGCCCTTGGCCGTGATCGAATGGCTGGGCGCAGCGGATGGCGGCGGCGGGTCCGGGGCTGTTTTCGATGAAAGCTGCGGAGCATTCTCATGGCGCGGAAGCTCCGGAAGAGGCGGGCGGCGACTGGGAGTGGTGGGTGGCAGCCGCCATTTTCATACCCCGCCGACAGGCGCATTCTCTTCTTCGTAGCGCGGCCATGCCTTTGAGGCTGGCCGTGTTGGTCCAGGCTCGTGAGGAGGCAAACACGGGCAGCCTAAAGCCATGCTCGCTACTTTGCGCGCGCCTCAACTCTGTCAGTCTTCCAGTTTCAGCCTTGGGACGCGGGAGAACTCACAGGTGGTTTGAATGACTCCCCTGCCTCCTCCCGCTGCCGCCGGATGAACGCTCCCAGCAATGGCACAGCGAACGAGTATTTGCCGTGCCGGTTCTTGAAAACCAGGCCGCTTTCCGAGAGCTTGGACAGCATCTGGTTTACGTGACTCGCGCCAAAAGGTTTGGCCAGCAGCTCCTTCGATTTATCCACGACTTCAGTGGGGGTGAACTCTTCATCACAGTTCGACAGTTCCGCCACTACACTCAGCAGTTCCCGCTGCCGGTCTGTGACCCGGTTCCAGCGCCCGGCGAAGAAATCCGAGTCCAGCTTGCGCACCATCTGCTGCACGCGGGTGTCCGGAGTCATCTGGCCGCGCGCCATTTGCTGGAGATAGGCATCGAAAAACTCACGGCACAGAAACTGGATGAAGTACGGGTAGCCTCCGGAGTGCTTAATGATTTCCTTTACGCCCGGCTCCGTGAACCGCACGGGGCAATTCTGCGCCGCCATCGGCTTGAGAATGGCATCGCGGCTGTCCTTCTCAGGGAGTCGCCGCAGGGTCGTGACATGGAACATTCGCTCGGCGAAAGTCCGGGCGTCCACGAGCTTTGGAAACAGCGTCGGCAGTCCTGCCAGCACCAGCAGGAAAGGCATCCCGCGCTTCTGGATGGACTGGAATACGTCCAGCAACAGTGATAGTGGATACTGATGGCTGGCGGCCTGATCACTCAGGTTCTGCGCTTCGTCGTAAGCCAGCACCACTCCCCGGCATTGGGTTTCCTTAAGGCTGTTCCACACCAGTTCGAGCACTGCCTTTAGCTTGTCCGAAACCAATCCGGGGGTCGCTTCGTAATAGTGGCGGAGCACCATGAAATCCAAATGGACCGGCACCTTTTCCACAGCGCTTTCAAATCCAATGGATCGCCGCTCGGTTTCCCCAATCTTCACGCCTGATACCAGCGGGGCCAAGTCCGTTAGCAGGCGCAGGGCGATGTTCTTCTCGCTGAGGGTCGCCGCTTCCGAAAGGTCGGTTCCAGCCCACATCCAGGCGTGCTGGATGGCAATGGGGCGAAAGGTCTCCAGCAGCACGGTTTTGCCGACACCGCGTAACCCTGTCAGCACCAGATTGTCCATCACCGTCTGCTGTCCCAGGAGCCCGGCAAATTCCTTCTGCTCATGCTCCCTGCCCGCCAGATACGGCGGCGCATGCCCGGCTCCTGGCCGGAATGGATTTAGAAAGGGAGGCGGGGGCATGGGAGATTAGCTTAGTTGTGGGAGATCACTGAATTTAGTCATGGAACTAAATTTAATCAATCAGCAAAATGAGTGTGAATTCCGCTTGAGCCACGGCCTGTCTGCCGGCGCGGCTCAATGTCCTCCAGAGGAACAGAGCCGGTCAAGTGCCGGCGTCCGGCGGTGGAGTCGCCCTTGGCCGTGATCGAATGGCTGGGCGCAGCGGATGGCAGCGGCGGGTCCGGGGCTGATTTCGATGAAAGCTGCGGAGCATTCCCATGGCGCGGAAGCTCCGGAAGAGGCGGGCGGCAACGGGGAGTAGCGGGTGGCAGTCGCCATTTTCATACCCCGCCGACAGGCGCATTCTCTTCTTCGTAGCGCGGCCATGCCTCTGAGGCTGGCCGTGTTGGTTTTGGCTCCGGAGCAGGCGAACACGGGCAGGCTAAGGCCATGCTGCTTCGCTGCACCTCAACTCTGCCGGTCTTCCAGTTTCAGTCCGGGGACGCGGGAGAACTCACGGGTGTTGTTGGTCACGAGTGTGGCGTCCATGCGGAGAGCCTGGGCGGCGAGGAAGAGGTCGTTGGCGCCGATGGGGAGGGCATTCGGTTTGAGCGTTTCGAGGTGGGCGCGGATGGCACCGTAGTGCAGAGCGTCCTCGATTTCCAGACTCGCGGTGTCAAACAGGCCGCAAAGCTCAATGGCGCGGGTGCGGTACTCTGGTTTGTCAGGACGGCGGGCGGCTCCGTAGTGGAGTTCCGACATAACAATGGAGGAGAGACGCACCAGCGGGCGGTTTTCGATGAGCCGTTCCGAGAGCCGCCGGTCCTTTCCGTTGAGGTGCCGGGAAAAGACGTTGGTATCGGGAAGGTAGAGCATCAGGCGGCGGGCGGCTTGGGCAGTGGCAGCGGGCGCGACTCAGGGAAGTCCGGGCACGATCCGAACAATTTTGCGAGGGCGGTTTTGCGGCGGCGCTCAGCGGCTTCGTTGATGACCAGGATGGTTTCGCCGGACTGGAGCAGTTTCACCGTGCGGGCTTTGAGGCGCATTTCCTTCGGCAGGCGAATAGCCTGGAAAGCGCCGGATTTGAAAACTTTGGCCGTGGCGGAGATCATGTGGACACAGTGCCCGCTCCCGTCGTCGAGTCAATCGTTGCTCTGTGCGGTGCAGGACCGGGTTGCGGGTATCCGCTCCGGCTGCGGGTAGTCGCCCTGGCCGTGATCGAATGGCGGGACGCCGCAGATGGCGGCGACGGGTCCGGGGATGTTTTCGATGAAAGCGGAGGAGCCTTCCCATGGCGCGGAAGCTCCGGGAAAGGCGGGCGGCAACCTTACAAGTGGCGGGTGGCTGCCGCGATTTTCACACCCCGCCGGCAGTGGTGCGATGCAGTTAAGTTGCGGGTTAAGTCCGTGACGACCCCACCGGCCTTGTGCCGGTGGTGAAGGTGACTGGCAGCCAGTTCGCTGGTCGCTCCACCACTCGTGCGCGGTGAAGCGCCACAACCCTCTGGAGTGGGAAACTCCAGCCCGTCAGGACCGTATCCTGGCCGAGAACTTGAAGTACCTGCGTCGCCGTGAGGCGGGGTGGGGAGCAACGAAAAGAACCTGACAGACCATAACGAAAGTGAACACGATTCGGCCACAACAGACTGGCGAGCCTCCGAGTGAAAGGCGAAGTCCCGCTGCCCCCGGCAGCGGCCCCGCGTTGCAAAGTACGGGCGCGAAGCGGAGAAATGTTGGGGTGGTTGGTGATAGTATGTCAGGCAAGGGAGGTGGCGTGAACACAGGAACCGGAGCGCGGAGATAGCCGAAGGCAAACCTGCCGGGGCAGGATGTCGCAAGACACCCGACAGGAGTCAGAGCCGTCATAGTAGCGCAAGCAAGCCGGAGCGAAGGGCGTCGGGGAGCCGAAGGGAAACGGTTTTCATGATGCGGCAGGGTATAGCCTGCGGCCCGCCTGGAGGCGAGCTGGAAGAGCGCGCGGCGGTTGCCCGGGAAAGTGAAGTTGCGGACGCTGGCGCGGCGGCTATGCTCACGCCCATGCTCTCGCTGCTCAATCAACCCGGCTTCCAGAAACGCGCCATGCCGCTCTCAGTGAAGGCGTGGCACGGCATGATCCGCGACGGTCTCGCGCCGAAGCGTGCGGAACTGATCCGGGGCGTCATCGTCGAAAAAATGTCCAAATCCATTCTGCACGCCAAGCTCTCTGACCACCTCCTGGATCTCTTTAAGTTCACGCTCCACCAGACCCACTGGGTGCGCCAAGAGGCGCCGTTGACCTTCATTGATTCCGAGCCGGAGCCGGATGTTTCTGTTGTGCCGGGCCTGCGGAATGAATACGCGGAGCATCCGGTGGTGGCGTCGCTCGTCATCGAAGTCTCCGTGAGCACACTCTCCGAGGACCGTGCGATGGCGGAGATTTACGCGGAGGCCGGCGTGGTGGAATACTGGGTCGTCAATGCGGCGGCGCGGCGCATCGAGGTTTATCGCGAGCCGCGCGAAGGAGCCTACTCCAGCGTGCAGACGTATGCGCCAGGCCAAATGCTGACCTGCGCGGCGCTGCCGGTGACGGTGGATGTGGGCGCGCTTTTTGCAGAGCTTCCCGCGGCGCAGTGAAGCGCGCCGGGCAGTGGCCGGGGCCAGGCTCAGGACAAAGTCCCGGCGTGCGTTGCAATTACCCCGCTCCCGCGGCTATGCTCGCGGCACTTCATGCCTGAGACCTCATTCACCATCCCTGACCACACGCTGCTCCATCTCATTGGGCGCGGAAGTTACGGCGAGGTATGGCTGGCGCGGAATGTGATGGGCACGCTGCGCGCGGTAAAGATCGTGCAGCGCGCGTCGTTCGAGACGGAGCGGCCTTACGAGCGGGAGTTCGAGGGCATTCGGAAGTGTGAGCCGGTGAGCCGCGCGCACGAAGGGCTCATTGATGTGCTCCACATGGGGCGCGTGGATGCGGAGGGGTTTTTCTATTACGTTATGGAGTTGGCGGATTCAAACGGCGGGGAACCTTACCGCCCGCTCACGCTCAGCATCCGTCTCCGCGAGGGACCGCTCCCCGCGGAGGACTGCCTTGCGCTCGCACAATCGCTGGCCGGCGCCCTGGCGCATCTGCACGACCACGGGCTGATCCACCGCGATGTGAAGCCCTCGAACATTCTCTACGCCGGCGGGCTGGCGAAGCTCGGCGACATCGGCCTGGTGGCGGAAGCCGGGGCGTCGCGGAGTTTTGTCGGCACGGAAGGATACGTGCCGCAGGAGGGCCCGGGGTCGGTGAAGGCGGACCTCTTTGCGCTGGGCAAAGTTCTTTATGAAGCCCTCACGGGCATGGACCGGACGAAGTATCCGGAGCTGCCTGACAACTGGGCGCAGTCGTACGAATTCGATCAGCGGCTGGAGTTGAATGAGATCGTGCTGCGCGCGTGCGAGGATGATCCGGAGCGCCGGTATCACAACGCACGGGAACTGCTGGCGGATGTGGCCGCGGTGGCGGGCGGGAGGTCGTTGCAGAAAATGCGGAGTCAGGAGAAACGGCTGCGCGTCGCGCGCACGGCGGGCCTGATCGCCGCCGCGGCGGCCCTGGTGGCGACGGGCGCGTTTGTCTTTGCTCAGCGACAGGCGGCGCACGAGCGCAGCCTCCGCGAGCGCGCGGAGACGGCGGAGACGGCGGCGACGACTTCAAAATGGGAAGCGCTCTGCGCCCACACCCGGGCGGCGCGGCGCGACATCGCCGCAGGTGCGGTCACCTCAGCGCTTAAGGCCGCACGCGAGGCCGGCACCATCCGCTCATCCGTGGATCTGCGCAGCGACGCCGCGTTTCTCCTCAATCGACCGGACCTCACCCCTCGAACCGATTTGGAAATTCCAGTCAGGCTGCGGGAGCAATTCACCATGCTCGACCTCGACCGCCGCCGGGCGCTCTTCATTCCCTCCATGATGAACACGTCGCCCGCAGAGCGGCGCGGGTTGCCGGAATGGCGCGCCCTGGATCACTCCGCAGTCACGGCGCTCGATGAAACTTTTGCCCGCGAGCACGGCTGGAATTTCCTGCTTTCCGACGACGCGAAATGGCTGCTCGACGTGAACGCCACGACCTCGGTCTGGAACATGCAGACCGGGCGCAAGGCGGCCACACTCCCGCCCGTCGTGGCGTCAGGGTGGCCGCAATTCACCACCGCCGGCGAGATCATCCGCGCGCGTCCGCCGTCGGACCTGGTGTGGTTCGACACGGCGACGGGTGCGGAGAAACGGCATGTCACCATCGCGGATTGGAACGCGCAGGAAATCAGCGCCAGCCCCGACGGCGGCAGTATCCTCCTGCGCGACGGCGACAAAGCCATCCACTGCATCAACGGCGCTGACGGACAAAAGCGCTGGCAGATGAACGGCGGCTCTCACTGGCCGCCGGCATGGAGTCCCGACGGCGCGCGCTGTGTGATGATGGAAGGTGCGGCCACGCGCGTCATCAATGTGGCCACCGGCACCGGCCGCACCGTGCCGGACGGGCTGTGGAACCTTGGCGGCGCGGAGTTCGCTTTCGCAGGCTCGCGACATCTGCTGGTGAGTTCGAGTTGGGGAGCAGTGACGTGGATTCACGACATTACGCGCAACGTGCCGCTGCTCCGCATCGCCCACGGCGGACGCGCGCCCGCGTTCTCGGCCTCACAAAATCTTTTCGGCCTCCATGAGTGGTCCTGGCAGGGTGCGCGCGTCTGGGACTGGCATCCCCGCGCCGCGCTGCATGTCCTCGGCAACACCGGCATGCCCGTACGTCTCTCCTTTTCACCGGATGAAAAGTGGCTCGTCTCCGCGGAGGACGACGCCTACCTCTGGTGGAGTCTCTCGCCCGTGGACGACTCCGCGCCGCGCGCCGCGCAGAAGCACCCTAACGCGCAGTCGCTGCTCTTCGCGCCGGACGGCGAGTCCGTTACACTGCTGCCTGGCGACGGCGCGTTTGCGCATTCCGTTCCGCCGGAACGATCGCTGCCCGTGGC
>JANNVM010000418.1:0-8879 GCA_031414455.1 Verrucomicrobiota bacterium | reverse complement strand
CGCTCGCTGAACCAGCAGATCATCGCCTCCAGATCCTGACCGACTTCCGGTGGATTGTTGGGCTTCACGATCATATCGCCGCGGCTGATGTCTATTTCATCCTCCAGCGTCAGGGTCACGGAAAGCGGCGCAAACGCCTCCGGCAGATCACCGTCCGCGGTATGGACCGACTTCACCTTGCTTTGAAATCCTGACGGCAGCGCCAGCACCGCATCGCCGGGCTTGAAAACCCCTCCCGCCACGCGGCCGGCGTAGCCGCGGAAGTCGTGCCACTCGTCGCTGTGCGGACGGATCACCGTCTGCACCGGAAAGCGCGCCTCTACGTGATTCTCGCCCGGCCGCACATAGACAGTCTCAAGGTGATAGAGCAGCGTCGGTCCCTGATACCACGGCATCCTGGCGGATTTATCCACAACGTTGTCGCCGTTGAGCGCACTGATGGGGAGAAACGTCATCTCCACGAGGTTGTCGAGCCGGCTCGCGAAATCGGTGAACTCGCACTTGATGCGTTCATACACTTCCTCGCTGTAATCCACGAGGTCCATTTTGTTCACCGCGAGCACCACGTGCTGAATGCGGAGGAGGTTCGCGAGAAAAGCATGGCGGCAGGTCTGCTCAATGACCCCCTTTCGTGCATCAATGAGGATGATCGCAAGGTTCGCCGTGCTCGCGCCCGTTACCATGTTCCGCGTGTACTGAATGTGTCCCGGCGTGTCGGCGATGATGAACTTCCGCCGCGGTGTCGCGAAATAACGATAGGCCACATCAATGGTGATCCCCTGCTCGCGCTCAGCCCGCAGACCGTCGGTCAGCAGAGCGAGGTCAATGTGGGCATCGCCGCGCTTTTTAGAAAACTTCTCCACCGCCGCGAGCTGGTCCTCGAAGATGGATTTGGAATCATAGAGCAGCCGGCCGATGAGCGTGGATTTGCCGTCATCAACTGAGCCGGCGGTGGTGAAACGAAGAAGGTCCATAGAAAGTAGCAGGAAGGTGCCACCCTCTTATAAATGAAATCGCGCCCGTGCAAATGGAAAATCTACTAATCCCATAGGGAATAGGGTGTTTGACTCAATAATTGAATACTTTATCTGCACGTGAGGCGCACTTCTCCGCCATCTCTTCATCAAAAAACGGGAATGACCTTGGAAAGTCGAGCTACGCGAGGCCGGCGGCGCGGATGACTTTCTTCTCCGTGAAGAACTCGATCACGGCGTCGCGGGATTCGATGTCGTGCAGTGTGAGCTTCGCGTCCGCGGCGGCGCAGAGTTCGCTGAGCAGCGCATAGCGGCGGCCGCCTGACTGGGCATCGAAGCCGTTCAGCGCGATATGATAGCGCTTGTCAGGCTCCACCGGTTTGCCGTCAGGAAAGGTAAGCGAGGTGACCTTCACGTTTCAGCTCCACCTCCGAAGTCTGCACATCTGGACTCATCGAAGCCATGGCGGAATTCCCGCCCGAAGATCTGAGCTTCGTCGCCGTGAATCAGGGCGAGTCAAAAGTGCAGGTGAAGAACGACGGCAGGGATGAAGACAAACCGAAGGAGGATCCGAACGATCCGCTCCTGCCGGAGCCGAAGGGAATCTGAAGCGCCGACGGCTTCAGCCAGGCGCCCCCGTCACAACAGCCTCCCGGGCGAATTCAGATCATCCGGGTAACCCGCCCCACTGTTGGCACGATTAACGCCATTGAGTCCGGAGCCATTTTTATTGCATGAGTACCATCGCAGAAATTGAAGCGGCCGTGAACGCTCTTTCCCCGCCTCAGCGGGCCAAATTGCTTGCCAGTTTTCGCTTCTCACCAAGCGGCTCCACAAGTCGGCCGCCCTGCGCACCATCCGCGCCTGGCAGCACAGTCCAGGTCTTGAAATTGTGAATGTGGACGGTGAACTGCTGCAAGCCGGCTGGAAGCGCTGCGAGCGTTTCGCCGGCAAGGAATGGGACTGGATCGACTGCGCCAGCTTCGAATTGATGCACCGCCGCCGTATCACCAACGCCTTTGCCCTGGATCACCACTTTGCCCATGCGGGATTCACGATGGAGGTCTGAAAGCAGATTCCTCTCTGCTGCCCGGATGGTATCGGGCAGCGTTTCCTGACCTGGTGGCAGCCCCGGGATTCAAGGCGGCGGCGGGAAAGATTCCACACGCACAGCGCAATGAAGAAATTGTTGCCGCTGGCATTTCTCACGTCAGGCTGGTGGCTCGCATTGAGCGACTCGCCTGCATGAATTGGAATCTCCTTCTGCCGGCCACCGCCAATCCCGGGAAGGCGATCGTTAGCATGTTCTCCGGCGACTCCAATGGCATGAGCGATGGTTTCATCCGGAGCCCCGTGATGCTGTGCGCCGTGACACTGCTGTAGGCGTTGTGTCGACAGGTCGGTTCGTCCAGGCTTTACTTCCACGCGTTTCCCGCCTCCGGCCATCCCGATGTTGCTGGACACAATCGCTCCCCACCGCGCCACGGACGCCATTCCGGGCGGAAGGCATGAGGGCGCAGGCCCCGGCGAGGCCCGGCCTGCGCCCCGACTGGGCGCGCTTCGTGGTCCGGCGGCGGCGGCCGCTCAGGGGGTTTCGAGGCCGACCAGCATGGTGCTGGGGTAAACCCACCCGCCGTCTGCGGGGACTTCTTCCCGATGCCAGAGAAGGAGGTGGTTATTGTAAACGCCGAAGGCGGCGGAGTTGGTGTGTGAATTCGGGAATTGATGGACATTGCTGAGTTCACCGCCGCCGTCCGCCCACGCCCACTGGTATCCGTCCCAGACGCACATCCGACGAATGTTTCGGTTCAGACTAGTCTGCAGCCCGGTCCATGTGACATAGATTTTCCCGTTATAGCTCTGTATGCCAGGATTGGAGGCATTGCCGCCTGCGTCGTAGTTCAGCCCTGCGGCTGGATTCATTCCGTCCAGCCGCACCCAACTCGGACTGCTGTCGTTGGAACCGTCATAGCGGGCCACACGGACCTGCCGCACCCCGGCGGCATTCGACTCTGTCCATGCACAATACAGGGCGCTGCCATCGCCGTCGGAATGGTGGGTGACCACGTCCCGGTTCGGATCGAGGTTCAGGCTGCGGTTTCCGTCGGCCGGGCTCCACGTACTTCCGCCCGCATGGACTTTGACCCGCAACTGACGGGGACCGGCGATGCCCCGCACGGTTTTGGCGCTTTGCCTGAAGACGACATACAGCCTGGAATTCACGACTGCCGGCACTCCGTTCTCCACCCCAAGCATCGGATCCACGTTGAGCCCGGCCGCCGTGCCGCCGTCGAGCCACGTCCATTGGATCCCGTTGTAGGCCCGCGCCCGGAGCTGCGCTCCCTGGGCCACGCGACTCTTGGGAGCCGTTTCCGTCCAGAACACCACCACCTGCCCGCCAAACGAAACGGCCCGCGGCGATGTCGCACTCTGCCTGCTGTCGAAGTTCAACCCGCCGCTCATGCCGCCGTCGATGAAGGTCCATCCTGGCTGATCGTCCGCGCCATTGTAGCGGGCCACCCGGATTTGGCCGATGCTCGCATACTCATACCACGTGGCGAAGAGGTTGCCTTGATGGACAACGAGCCTTGGAGCAAAAGCGGACACGCTGGCATTGAAATTGATGCCCCGTCCCCCATCGACCGGCTTCCACCAGGCCGGAGAGCCCGGGACATAGACCCCGATGCGAAGCTGTGAAGCCCCGACAGGCCCGCCGCTTTCCACCCAGGCCGCATACAGCTTTTCTGTCGAACTGGCGGTGGCGGGAAGAGTGGCCATGTTCAACTGAGCCGCGCCTTCCGTACCTGACGCCTCGATCGGCACCCACGAGTTGATTGCCGCGCGCAGGGAGGGTGCGGCGATGAAGACGGCGGCGAGGCCGCAGAGACAGATGCGTTTGAGCAGTGTTTTCATGGAATTGGATAGTGTTGGGTGAAGGATGGCAGTGACGGCCCGGCAGGCGGCGTCCTGCGAAATGCGAAATTTCACCCCCGGCATTGATCAAAAAAATTCAGAAAAGTTTTCCACCCGGCCCCAGACGGTGTCCGCCGGCCTGACAAAAGAGGCGGCACGGCACGGCATTTCGGGGCCGGTGGGCAAAGCCAACGCACAAATGTTTGCGTTCTCTGAAATTTTTGATCAATGGCGGGGAGTAAATTTCGCATTCATGGCAATGAACCAGCCTGCCGCTCCCTCACCTGTCGAACGGCCCCCCGGGGCCGAACTTCTTTTTTACGAAGCCCTTGAGAAATCTCCCGAAGTCCGCGGCGCATGGCTCGATTACGTCTGCGGGGGAGACGCGGCGCTTCGCCAGGAAGTCGAGACCCTGCTGGAGGACCACGAGCGGGCCCGGGGGTTTTTGAGCGAGGAAGCGGCGGCCGAACGCCACGCCGGTGCTGGGGGCGTCGAGTCCGTCGCGGAAAGACCGGGGACCTACATCGGCCCGTACAAGCTGCTCGAGCAGATTGGCGAAGGCGGATTCGGGACCGTCTGGGTGGCCGAGCAGGAACAGCCGGTGCGGCGGCGGGTGGCGCTCAAGGTGATCAAACTGGGCATGGACACGAAAGAGGTGCTGGCGCGCTTCAGTCAGGAGCGGCAGGCGCTGGCCCTCATGGATCATCCAAATATTGCCCGAATGTTCGATGCCGGCGCCACTCCGCTCGGGCGGCCCTATTTTGTGATGGAGCTGGTCCGCGGCGTGAAGATTACCGAATACTGTGACCGGGCGCGCCTCACCACGGGCGAGCGGCTCCGCCTGTTCATGCAGGTCTGCCACGCCGTGCAGCACGCGCACCAGAAAGGTGTTATCCACCGAGACCTCAAGCCTTCCAATATCCTCATCACCCTGCACGACGGCGTGCCGGTCCCCAAGGTCATCGACTTCGGTGTGGCCAAGGCCACCCGCGAGCAGCGGCTTAGTGACCTGACCGCGTACACGCAGTTTCAACAGATGATTGGGACTCCGGCCTACATGGCACCCGAACAGGCCGAGATGAGCGGGCTGGACGTGGACACCCGCAGCGACATCTATTCGCTCGGGGTGCTGCTCTACGAACTGCTCACAGGCAAAACACCCTTCGATCACGAGCGCCTGCTGCGGGCGGGTTGCGACGAAATGCGGCGCGTCCTCCGCGAGGAGGAGCCCCCGAAACCCTCCACGTTCGTCAGCACCATGGCTCTCGACCTGCGCACGGACATTGCCCGGCGTCGCAGCGAGGAGAGCGGCCGCCTTGTCAGTCTCATCCGCGGCGACCTCGACTGGATCGCCATGAAGGCGCTCGAAAAAGACCGCGCCCGCCGCTACGACACAGCGAGCAGCCTCGCCGAGGACATCGGCCGCCATCTCACCAGCGAGCCGGTCCAGGCCCGTCCGGCCAGCGTTGCGTATCGCCTCCGGAAAATGGTCCGGCGGAACAAACTCGCCGTTGCCGCCGCCGCCGCGGTGCTCGCGGCGCTCGTCACCGGGCTGGGAGTTTCGTCGTGGATGTTCCTCAGGGAAAAGAACGCCCGTGATAAAGAAAAGCAGGCGCTGGAGCGGGCCGTCGCCGCCGAGAAGGCTCAGCGCGAGGAACGCACGAAGGCCGAAAACGAAGCTGTGAAGAGCACTCAGGTTGCGGAGTTTCTTCAGGACATGCTCAAGGGAGTCGAGCCGTCGGTTGCCATGGGCCGCGATACAACCCTGCTGCGGGAGATTCTGCACAGAACCGCCGACCGCATTGGCAGGGATTTGAAGGACCGGCCGGAAGTCGAGACGGAATTGCGGCACACGCTGGCCGGAGTCTATCAGGAGCTTGGCGACAGCAAAAAGGCGATCGACCTTTACCGCGGTGCCCTCGCGACGGCGAGGAAACTGTGGGGAGACGAGCATGAACATGTAGCGTCCACGCTCAGCAATCTGTCCCTCGCGCTCGGTGCGGATGGCCAACTGACCGAGGCTGAATCCACCCAGCGCGAGTCCCTTGCCATTTATCGAAAACTGCGGGGCAGCGAGCATGAAGATGTCGCGGATGTGCTCGACAGTCTGGGCGGCATGGTGCGGCTCCAGGGCAGGCTGCCTGAGGCGGAATCCCTCCATCGCGAAGCGCTCGCCATGCGCCGGAAGCTGCTGGGCAGCGAACATACGGACACGGCTGCGTCGCTGAACAACCTTGCCAGCGTCCTCGAGAAGCGGGGCAATCTGTCAGAGGCCGAGGTCCTTTATCGCGAGGCGCTGGAGGTGCTGCGGAAGCAGTTGGAACCGGGGGATCCCCGGGTGGCGACCACGCTCAATAACCTCGCGGGCGCGCTCAAGGATCAGAACAAGCTGGCTGAGGCCGGGTCGCTGCATCGCGAGGCGCTGGCCATGCTGCGGAAACTGCATGGCCACGAACACCGTCACGTCGCCACATCGCTCAACAACCTCGCCGCCGTGCTCGAAAAGCAGGGTGAGCTGCGGGGGGCCGAATCCCTGTATCGCGAGGCCCTGGCGATGCGAAGGAAACTGCTGGGCGACGAGCACCCGGAGGTGGCCACTTCGCTCAATAACCTGGCTGTCTTCCTGGAACAGAGGCGGCAACTCCCCGAGGCCGAGGCCATGCACCGCGAAGCGCTGGCCATGAATCGGAAACTGCTGGGCGATGACCATCCGAACGTCGCCTTTTCGCTGAATAACCTGGCCAGCGCACTCGCGGAGCAGGGAAAGCTGGCTGAGGCCGAAACGCTGTATCGCCAGTCCCTTGCCATGAGCAGAAAACTCCTCGGTGACGAGCACCCGAAAGTCGGCAACACCTTCGTCAAGCTGGCCAAAGCGCTCAACGAGCAGAACAAGCGGGACGAGTTTGAATCGCTGGTCCGCGAGGAACTGGCGATCGTTCGCAAGCTGACCGTTAAGGACCCGCCACGACTGGAGGCGATCCTGAAGGACCTCGGGGTGCATCTTTACGAGGGGAAAAAATACGCTGAAGCCGAGCCGCTGCTGCTGGAATGCTATGAAATGAGACAACAGAAGAAAGCCCCCAACAGCAAATCCATACGCAGCTCGGTGACACGTCTCATCCGGCATTATGAAGCATGGGAGAAACCGGACAAGGCTGCAGAGTGGCAGCGGAAGCTGGACGACTTTCGCCAAAGGTAATTGCAAAAAGCGACCGGACCGGATAAGCCACAGCCGTAATTAACGACAGCGTGAGATCCAATCCCGCGATCAGAAATTGGACCGCAGTGGCTTTTGCCGGCGTGCCCCACGCCGATGCCGAAACGTGCCCGAAAGAACTTGAATATCTCAAGGCGTGTTAAGGTCTGAGTCTTCATCGAACACTCGACATGCCAGCCCCCACCCGATCCAGCATCCCATGAATGACCTGACCATCCTGCTGAACAGAGTGTCGAGCACCGCGGTGCCGGCATCGGATTTGTTGCCGCCGGTGTATGCGGAACTGCGGAGGCTGGCCGCGCACAAGATGGCCGCGGAGGCGAACGGCCACACGCTGCAGCCGACAGCGCTGGTGCATGAGGCCTGGCTGCGGCTTGGCGGGGCGGAGCAGAACTGGCAGAACCGCGTCCACTTTTTCACCGCCGCGGCCGAGGCCATGCGGCGGATCCTCGTCGAACATGCGCGGCGCCGTCGTGCCGTCCGCCATGGGGGCGGACTGGAGCGGGTGAACGTGGACCGGATCGAGATTGCCGCAGGCGAGGACGATGAGGAGATTCTCGATATCCATGAAGCACTCGATGCCCTCGCCGTGGATCACCCCGAAAAGGCGGAACTGGTGAAACTGCGTTATTTCGGCGGCCTGACCAACGAGGAGGCGGCGGAGGTGATTGGCATCAGCGCCCCGACCGCTACCCGATACTGGGCCTTTGCCAGGGTGTGGCTCTTCCGGGCCATCAGCCGGCAGAGGGACAGGCAAACCGGGGGCGGGGACTCAGCACAAAGAAGCCGCCAGCCACGACGACGGCTTGCCGGCGGCGCAGCGGGCTGAGACCGGCTGGTGTTACTAGTTTCCTGACGATAACGTTAACTCCTCTGATCGGGTTCGGGCATCGAATTCCGCATGGGAAAGGGCTCAGTTACCGTCAAGCAGTCTGTCTCCTCTTTCCAGTTCGACACTGTTGTCCGGTTCAAGGCGTCGCAGACGACGGACGTCCCGATGTTTGCCTCGAGTCGTTGGAAAAGGCACCCCGTCAGAACAATTCCATCTGCCCGGGTTCGATGCGGCGGAAGTTGGCGGCGGTGACGTCAGGGCGCATTTTATCGAGCCCCAGTTTACGGGCGGTGACTTTGAAAATGCAGCCAATTTGTTCAGCGAGTTCACCTTCGCCTCTCATGCGGATGCCGGGGCGAAGTTCGTTGAGTTTGCCGCCGCGAAGGTCGCGAATGCGTCCCAGGATTTTCTCCGCGGCCACCGGCGAGACATTGCGCGACAGCCAGTGCTGAAAGACATCGGCGACACTGCCCGGCAGGCGCACGATGCTGTAGGTGGCGAACTGCGCGCCGGCATCACGCGCCGCAGCAAGGATCGCGGGGATTTCGTGATCGTTCAGCCCCGGAATGACCGGTGCCACACTGACACCCACAGGCACTCCGGCATCTGTCAGGGCACGCACCGCGGCGAGGCGCATCCGCGACGAGGAGGCGCGCGGTTCCAGCGCGGCGGCGAGCGCGGGATCAAGCGTGGTGATGCTGAGCAGCGCGGCCCCGGCCTGCCAGCGTGCCAGTTCCGCCAGAAGATCGGCGTCGCGTGTGATGAGGTGGTTCTTCGTGATGAGCACCACGGGCTGACGAAATTCCGCCAGCACCTCCAGGCAGCCGCGGGTGATCTTCAGCCGGCGCTCGACCGGTTGATAGGCATCGGTCACGCCGCTGCACGCCAGTTTGCCGGCGTGCCAGGATTTTTTGCTAAGCTCTGCACGCAGCAGTTCCGGCGC
>JANNVM010000417.1:0-4645 GCA_031414455.1 Verrucomicrobiota bacterium | reverse complement strand
AAACGCGGGAGCATCCCCCGCCAGTGCATCGGCTGGAGCGCCGGCCGCAGCGCCTTCAGGGGCATTCAATCCGCCGTCGGCGAAGAAGTTTGCCTTCACGTCGGACCGGAGAAAGCGCGAGTCTGCGCCCCTGCCTTTTCCTCCGCTGCCGGGTCCACCGCCACCGCCCATGGCGATGCCGCCGAAGTCGAATTCGGTGTTCCCAATACCTTCATCGAAATCTGCCGTCACCACTTTCCCCGCCCATGTGCCGAGCACGCGGCCATTGAGTGCGGTCTCAAAGAGGAAGGCATCGCGCTGCGGGTTCTTCGGCAGGGTGTCGAGCCAGTCCTTCAAATGGCGGCGCACGACGGGAGCTTCGCTTTCGATGCGGCGGGAAAGCAGCACGCGCTCTACGGTGTTGAGGCGGCTGTATTGCCACGGACGCAGGTAGCCGGACATGTCTGCGCCGAGCAGGTAGTGATCCATGAACGTCTTGTCGCGTTTGTTGGCGAGGTAAGGCTGCACGACGGCTTTGAAGAAGTCGGCGTCCTTCCGCGCGAGGAAGAAGTGCAACTCGTGGCAGGCGTGGAGCGAATACAGTTCCGCCTTCTTTGCCGCGGGCAGCGTGTTCCACTCCAGCACCCATGAGAACTCGGCGAGCGTGGGGTTGTTACTGAGATTGAAGAGCAGCGAATGCGCAGTTCCGAGGTGGCCGACGTTTTGCCACGTCGCGGTGAGGGCGTCTTTGAATTCATGCGGCGCGTCCTTCTCCAGCAGGGTCACGCGATTCTGCCGGCTGTAGTGCTGTTTCGGATCAAGACCGTCGGCGAGGCGGAGGTCGCGCAGCGTGAGCTTCTGCGTGGGCAGGGTGAAATCGCGCACGGCGGCGCTGTCGCTGTCCACGGCCACGACGCGGATCATCTGGCGGTCGCCAAGAGAGGCGGCATCAATGACGACGTTGCCGTCTTTGTCAGGCTTGAGGTTGAAGGCGACGGCTCCGGGCGTGGCGAGGAATGAGAGATCGGGGTCCATCGGCCCAGCCGGGGCGGCGTCCTTCTTGGCCTTGTCGGTAGCGGGAGCAGCAGCCGCGGGGGCACCGGGTTTCTCGGCCTTCATCGCCTTCGCGTCTTCACCGGCGGCGGCGCTTTGTTTATCCGTGGCAGTGTCGGAGATCGCCCAGGGATTGAGCAGCAGGCCGGGACGCGGGAGAAGATTGCCGGCGAAGTGTTTCGCGCCGCGGCGTTCGAGCACGTAGCGGTATTCCTCGCCGATCGTGCGGGCGCTTTGATAAAGGCTGGGGCGGTAGGAAGTCGTCCACGCCTGGGGCTGCGGCAGGCGGTCATCGCCGAGCGCCTGGAAGGCATCGAACGCCGGCAGGAAGCGGCTGGCGAGGACATGCACGCGCGTGTCCACACCCGCATTGCCGACGTGGAAGATGATTACGGATTTCTCCGGCGTGTTGTCCCGCGCCGGGATTTTTCCCTTCACCATGGTGGTGACGGCGAGCGGCGCGGGATTCGATAGTTCCATCGTCAGCGCGCTGTTCACGAGCGTGCCCGTCACCGTCTCGCCCTCGCCGACACGGATGATGGTGGAGGAAAGTGTGGGCGCGAGTTCCACGGCGTATTCGCCAGGTGTCAGGCCGGTGATGGTGACGAGGCCGCCTTTCACCGTCGCGCCAGCGGAGGCATCGCGAACGGGCGCGCCGTTGCGGAGTTCCAGCACACTCACGTCGCCGGCGACAGGCTCGGCATTGCCGCGCCATGCGATCTGCACCGGCTCGCCGGCTTTCGCATTCACCGCGCTGGGCAGCGAGGCCCATGTGCGCGGCACGATGAACTGCCGCTCCACGCCGGTGGCGCTGCGCGCGGTGATATTGGAAATGCCGTCCAGCGAGCCTAGCTGGATCGCGCCGGTGGCATCAGTCTTCAGCGTGAACACTTTCGTCTGCGTGAAGTCATGATGCACCACGGTGACGACGACCTCGCGGTCCCCGCGCTGTTCGCCGGTGCGTCCGCGTTCCTCCAAAATGAACTGCCCGTCGGCGAACGTGAGGTGCAGGTCGCTCGTCTGCTCGGTGAGCGTGATGCCATTCACCTTGAGCGAATCGCCCGCGCTGAGTTTCACCGGCTGGCCGGTGCCGAGCGCCTTCACCTCCGCCTCCAGCGAATAGTTGAGCGACGCCAGGCGGTCGGGCACGGAGAATTCGATGACACTCTCCGCGTCCTCCGCGAGTTGTGGACCGACAGGTTTGCCGTCTTTGTCCTTCGCGCCGAACTCATAAACATTCGTGCTCGGGATGCCGTCGAGCGACTGCGAGGAAATGGTGAGCCGCACTTTCTCCAGCGCGCCGAGGATGGTCGGCTTGCCATTGAGCAGGAGCGCCGGGCGAATGCCGAGCTTCGCCGCCAGGCCGGGCAGCAGCGATTCGCGCGCCACATGGAAGCCGGCTTTCAACTCGTAGCTCTCGCCCGCCAGCTTCACGTTCTCCAGCGTGGTGAATCCGCTGCCATCGCCGAGCACCACATTCTGGTCGCCGGGCCGCTCGCTGAATGGGATGAGAATGCCGCCGCCCTCGCCGCTGTCGAAGCGCCGCGTGCCGAGCTGCGCGTAGCTCTTCTCCACCGGCTTCATGTTCTCATCGAACACGCGGAGCATCGTGCCTGCGGCGGTGTTCTCCGTGAGATGCCGCAGGCCGCCTTTGCGAATGAGCGCGCGGCTGCTCTTCCCGCCGCCGATGAACTCCACGATCCACACGCCGCGTTTTCCTTTTAGTTCGGGGAAGGCAAACGTGCGCTTCTGGCGCAGCAGCGGGGCGTCGTTGTAGTCCTGCGACTGCTCGCTGTTCGCGGTGAGGCCGTCGAGATTGAGGTCCGTGTTCACCTGTGCGCCGGTGGTGCGGTGGACGTTCTCCGTGTTGATCTCATAGACCTTCACGAGGAGCTTCGGCACGTTCTTCACATGGAGATCGAGCGAGACTTCATCCGCGGGGGCGAACTCCTGTCTGGCGACGATGTCGAAGTCGAGGTCCACGCGGTCCTTGAGTGCCTGATAGGCTTCCGGCGTCAGCTTGGAGACCCACTTCGCTGCATCCGGCGCACCGGCCAGGAGCTTGGCCTCGGCGTGGACGGCGTTGAGCCATTGGTCGTGGAGAATAGTCACGAACTTGTCCGCATCGCCGGCCCTGGCGAGAAGCGTTAGGAGCAGCGAGCGCACGAGGCCCTCATCGTTGCCGATCGGTCCCTGGCCGGAGAGCGGCTCGTAGTTGGCATTCAAGTCCACGGGCTGCTTGAAGAGGTCTGACTTGCGCCAGTCGGGATGCGCATAGCCGACGGGCCGCGGCAGTTGCAGGTAGGCGAGGAGCCGCGCCTCGTTGATGACGCCCTTCGCCTGATCGTGCACGAGGCGGTGAAAAAGCACGTGTGCCTTGAGCGAATTGAACGAGGGGGCCAGCCGGGACGTGAACGCCTCCAGCCTGTCCAGCCACGCTTCGCGCACCGCCGCGCTGCGGGCGGCGTCCTCGCCGAATGCAGGCCGCAGCTTGCCGGCCCACGCGGTGATGAAATTCGAGTTCAGCAGCAGCGCCGGGCGGAGTTTTAGAAGCTCCTCCAACTGCGCCAGCGTCAGCTTCCCATGAATAGCAAACTCGCCAAAGCCTTTGGACTCCTTCGTGCCGAGATCATCGTGGATGATCTTCACAAGGTTCGGGAAGTCGGGCCGGTGAATGCGGTTCAGCAAATCCCGCCGGCGCGGGACGGTCAGTTCCACCTTTCCACCGCGCAGCACATTTACGAGACCGGTGGTGGTGATGTTCCCGAACGCGTCCGTGTTTTCCAGCGACGTAGCGAGAAAGGCGTCCCAGGAAATCGCCGCCGGGTCAAGCTTCGCCGCCAGGTCCGGGCGCGCATCCGGCGTGATGCGGGTGTGATTGTAGGCGATGCCGAGATTATTCCGCAGATACTCAAGGCTGGCGGCGGGATCGGTAGTGTAGTTGAACAGCACCTGGCGGTGGTTGATTTCAGTGCGGCGAACGTTCGCGTTTTGGAAACGGTCCGACCATTCCTTGAGCAGCACCGCGAGTTCTTTCGCCTTCCCTTGATTCTGGAGATGCAGCGCGTGGTAATAATAATAGTCGTCCGTGCCGGGGATGAGTTCCTTGAGCACCGCATCACGATCCGCGGCGAGAGAGAACTTTTCGAGGAAGCTGGTTTCCTGCGCTGGCAGCAGCGACGGAAGTGAGACGAGCAGCAATGGGGCGATGTGGCGAAGTTTCATGGGAAGTGGAATTCAGATTCAAGATTGGGGCGCGGCGCGGGCCGGAACGACGCGATACTACACGCGGTGCCGGGACAGCCCAGGACTGAGGTGTAAAGAATATGTCATGGGCGCGGAGCAAAATAGTCATCGGCATCAGCCGGTGACGGGGTGATGCGCCGGTTCGTAATCGTATTCTGCCGGTCACGCTGTCACGCGCTGAAGCACATGACTACTTTGGCGCACGGCGATTCTGACGCACGGTCATTTCCCAAACGCAAAGAGCGCCTCCCCCGTGCGCACCAGCAGCAGATTCCCGGAAATGGCTGGTGTTGCCAGGATGGGAGTTCCAAGACTTGTCTGGTGAGCGATCTTCAGCGTGTCCGCGGGCTCGATGACCGTGATCACG
>JANNVM010000416.1:0-1992 GCA_031414455.1 Verrucomicrobiota bacterium | reverse complement strand
GCCCGGGGGGCGAACGATTCCATGGCTGGCAACGCCATGAGTGTGCCGAGGCCACGAAGAAAACGGCGGCGGGAGGGGTCGGGAATCATAGAAATCAGTGTGGATTGTGAAGGAGGAAGGCACGTGGCGGGCGGCTCAAGTCTTTCAGTGGTGTTTTTCTTACGCACTACGCGGGCAAACATCTTCGCCGCAACCACGGGTGAGCGGGAGACTCACCGTGCGTTCTTAATGTCCGTGCCGGTTTGGGCGGTGACTGCGAGTCGGAACCCCTGGTTTGGCAGGGAGCCGTGGAGAGGCATGGTGCCGTTGTCCACGAGGTTGTAGGCCTTGCAGGTGTGGGAGGAACACCACCATGAGCCGCCGCGCGCGGAAGTGAGAGGCTGCTCTTTCTTCGCCTTCACCATGGGGGGAATGTCCGAGACGAATTCGAAGACATTGCCGATCACATCGTGGAGCCCCCAGGCGTTCGGCGGGTAGCTGCGGACGGGAGCGGTGAATTCCCAGCCGTCCTCTTTGGTGTTCTTCTGATGGGTGAGGCCGTTCCAAGTGTTGGCCTTGTCGGGGGAGAACTCGGTGCCCCAGGGATAAAGTGTGGTGCTGCCGGCGCGCGCGGCCACTTCCCACTCGGCCTGCGTGGGCAGTCGCCCACCAGCCCAGGCGCAGTAGGCGGCGGCATCAGCGGCGCTGACGCAGGTGACCGGATGGTTCTCCATTTTCTTCACGGCATCCGGTCCGTCGGGACCGCGAGGACGACGCCAGCAGGCCCCCCTCGTCTCGATCCACCGCCATTCACGCTCGCCGTAGCGAAAGACATGAGCAGCGCCGCGCTTCTCGGCATCAGTCAGGTGACCGGTGGCGGTCACGAATTTCGCGAACTGAGCATTCGTCGTCTCCGCGTCGGCGATGAGGAAGGCGGCGAGCTTCGCGGTGCGCGGGGGATTTGTCGCATGGCCCTTCGCGCCCACTCTGTAGTCACCAGCGATGACAGACACCAATTGATGGCCGTTCCGGCCGGGCACCTTCGCGGGGGCCTCGTCCTGGGCCGACGCAGAAATTGCCGCTGCCAGCATGACTGCACTGAGGCGGTGGCGCATGGCGATCACTTCTTCCGCGACGCGATGAATGACTGCGTCAGCTCCAGGATCTCCTTCCGCGTTTCCTCACTGTAGGGAATGCTCACGGGCCGCCAGGTCAGATAGGCGACTTTATGCACCGGGTCGAACTTAATGCCTTCGCGCTCCTCAGCAGGGATGTCGGTGGCGCTCTTGTATTTGGAGAGTTCCTCGTCGGCGCTCCACGTGGCCTTGAGCAGCTTGCCGTAGGTCTTTTCCAGTTTGCTCTGTAACATCGGATCGTAGCCAGCCTTGCGCATGAGACGGACGCAGACAGCAAGGATGTCGCGATGCACCGCCTGCGCGGAGAAAAGTTCACGCGTGCGCTCCATTTCAGCTTCGCGTTCCGGAGTGAGCTTGTCGTAGTCCTCGCCGTCCTTGAGCAGATTCCCCGGCCCGATGCCGGCACCGTCACCGTCGGTATAAGGCAGCGTGGCCTTCGGGTCTTTTTCTGCGGCAATGAGGAGCGCGTGGTATTTCTCCTCCAACTTAAGCAACTGCGGCAGAACCTCTGCGGCGTCAGTTTCTTCGATGATCGAGAGCAGGAGCGTATTGAAGCTCGCGGGGTCCACGCCGATGGGATCAATGTCCACCTCATCCTTCTTCACCGTAGGGTCGGGCTTCTGCGGCTGCGGCTCGCGTGTGAGGTCCAGGCTTTCCAGTTTCGCAGCAACAGCCGGAAGGAGTGCGGCGCGGTTCTTTTTGATGAATGCCAGCTTCGTCTTGGAGAACCCGGCCTCGCCGTGCATGATGCTGCGGAACCCCGGGATGGGTGCGGGAAACGACGAACTCACAGCGTCGCAGATTTGGCTGTAGTCGCCGGGCCAGCGAAGCAGGTCGTCCAGCTTGGAGGCCATCGTGTCCTTTTCGGCAGCGGCCA
>JANNVM010000415.1:0-8248 GCA_031414455.1 Verrucomicrobiota bacterium | reverse complement strand
TCGCTACCAGCCGGTGGGGGACAGTTGGACGGCAGTGAATACCAGCGACGCATCCGCAGCACGCCGATCGCACACCGCCGTGTGGACGGGAAGCGAAATGATCGTCTGGGGCGGCGGAGTCTTTCCTAACGCTTTTGACGGCGGCGGGCGCTACCATCCGGAGGAGAACCGTTGGACGCCAGTGGCCACCATGGGCGCGCCCGATGCCCGCTTCGATCACACGGCGGTATGGACGGGCAGTGAGATGATTGTCTGGGGTGGAACACCCGATTTCGTCAACGGTTTGAACACCGGCGGTCGTTACCGTCCGGCGGGCAACAGTTGGACAGCGATGACTACCACCGGCGCACCCGCTGCGCGCCGTGACCACACGGCAGTGTGGACGGGCAGCGAAATGATCGTGTGGGGCGGCTGGAACGGCAGCGGCAACTTGAACGACACCTTCAGCTACACCCCCGATTGTCGCGTCTTCGACTTCACCAGCGTCGTCCGCAATAGCGGAAACCTAACCGTCAGCTTCCCCACCATGACGGGCCGCACCTACACGCTCTGGCGCTCTGACACCCTGGCTGACGGCACCTGGATCAACACCGGCCTCCCCGCCATTGCCGGCACCGGAACCACTCTGACATTCACCGTCCCCGTCCCTGCCGCCGCGCGCCGCTTCTTCCGCGTCCATGCGGACCCGTAACCGGGGCGCGGCCAAAGGCCGCCATGTTCCGGGTAGGGCGGGCTTCCAGCCTGCCGTTTTCGGCATCCTGCCGAAAACTCCATGCGAACCGGCGAAGCCGCATTTATATCGGTCGGAGGCGTCGCGTGCGTCCGTGAAAAAGTGCGGCTTCACCGGGTTGGACTAAAGTTTGCCGCAGGATGCGACAAACGTCAGGCCGGAGGCCCGACCTACCCGGCAAATGGCCAAACTTGAGAGAACCGCAGAGCGGGCGTGGCCCCGGGCTTTCTTATTTGGCGCCTTTTGGTGCGGCGAGCCCGACATGAATAGTAACCTGAATTCTCCTCCGCCCTGTAACTGTCCGCCCGGAATTCTGTAGTAAGGCCCGGAAAGAGCTGATATGTGACTGCTGTGAAAACCATGAAAACGCCTGACATCCCGCTGCGCTGTCTGCTTCGCGCGCTCTTCGTTGCGGTGCCTCTCTGGGGTGCGGCATTCCCACTCAAAGCCCAGTCGCTGCCGAATCCGGTGATGTTCGTCACTCAGGTGCCGGTGCGGGAGACGGTGAATGCAGTGACTGCCATCGTTGGCAGCCACCTTGCGACAACAGCGGCGGCTCCGCGGGGCGGGGATCTGATGATTCGCAAGATGGATGGCAACCTGAAAAACCTGACGAACAGCGCCGGCTATGGGGAGCAGGGAAGCAGTCAGGGCGCCAATTCCATCGCCGTGCGCGATCCGCACATTCACTGGAGCGGGCAGCGCGCGATCTTCAGCATGGTTGTTGGCATCAGCGCCTCCGCGCGCTGGCAGATGTACGAGGTTACCGGACTTGGCGTAAATGAAACGCCGGTCATCACCAAAGTCCCCAACCAGCCGGCGGGCTACAACAATGTGCAGCCGTGTTATACCTCCGCAGATAATATCATCTTTGTCAGTGACAGGCCCCGCGACGGCAGCGCGCACCTTTATCCTGCCAGAGACGAAAAAGGACAGGGGGAGATCAACACCGGACTCTGGCAACTCAATCCGGTGGCCGCCACCCTGACACTCATGGAGCACTCGCCGAGCGGATCGTTCGATCCCTTCGTGGACAGCTTCGGGCGCGTCGTTTTCAGCCGCTGGGATCACCTGCAGCGCGATGAACTCACCGCCGCGGGAACGGCGGCCGGCGGGTTTGACTTTGCCGGCGAGGCCGCGGGCGCGACCGGCGCGGCGGGCATTTGGTCCGATGTTTATCCGGATCCGCTTCCCACCACGCAAAACCCATTAGGCCTGAAGTTCGACCAGTTCCTGCCTTGGACGCTCACGCAGGACGGCACCGAGCTGCTCACCATCAATCACCTCGGCCGCCATGAATTGACTCTCGGCTTCAATCGCAGCCAGGCGGACAGCAATCTCCAGGATTTCACGCCGCCGGCGGGAGCCGTGCGGGCTGCGTCTTTCCTGCAAATCCGGGAAAACCCCGCGTCCGCCGGAAGCTACATCTCCACGGACGGCATCTTCACTGCCGTTTCCGCCGGCAAGGTGCTCACGTTCACAGCGCCGCCAAGCCGCTCCCCGGCCAGCGGCGCTGATCTCAGGGTGGTGGTCAATACCGGGCTCAGCCGCGATCCCGCCATTCTCTCCGACGGCAGACTCATTGCCAGTTTCAGCCAGGCCAGCGTGTCGCTCGACGATTCCTCTTATGGCGGCTTCGTCGGTCCCGTCGATCCGCAAGGCAATCCGGTGCCAGGCACCCTTTCTCCGACGTTCATCCCCGGCACCTCCAAACCCTTCAAAATCAAGACCACCGCCTTCACTTCCGCCGCCACGGTGAATTTGGTGACGGTGACAGCGCTCAATCCGGATACCACGCGCACGGTCACCAATACCATCAACGGCCAGACGCAGACCTTCACCGGCACCTTGTGGGAACTGCAACCCGTGGAAATTCGCGCCACAACCCGCCCGCCGGCCCCCACCACACCGATGGAGCGGCCGGAAATCGAAAGCTTCAGCCGCGCGGGAGTTTCACCCGCCTTCCTGCGCGAATGGATGAAGAACAACGACCTCGCGTTGCTCTCTACCCGTAATGTCACGACCCGCGACGGTGCCGACAAACAGCAGCCCACCAGCCTCAAAGTTGCGGGTGGCGTGGAAACCATCGCGCCCGGCACCGGCCCTGTTTACACCGTGGCCGGCGTGCAGTTTTTCCAGGCCGACTACGTGCGCGGCTACGGGATGTCGCTAACCGATAGTATTCCAGACCCCGGACGTCGTGTTTCGGCCCGCATCATGCATGATGACAAAAACGCCAACCCTGTCACCACCGGCGGACCGGGCCATGTCGGTGTGTCGCCGGATGGTTCCATGGCGGCGTTCGTCCCGTCCCGGCGCGCGCTGTCATGGCAACTGGCGGACGCCAATGGCGACGCCATCGTGCGCGAGCGCTACTGGCTCAGTTTTCAGGCCGGGGAAATCCGTTCATGCACGTCCTGCCACGGCGTCAACTCCACGGACCAGGCCGGCCACACCGCGGCCACGAACTCCCCGCAGGCCCTCGCCAGCCTGCTGAATTCATGGAAACAATCGCATCCTGAAAGCGCGGCCAGCACCTTCCGCATCTGGTCCGAGGCCACCCTCGGGGCCACGCTCGAACCCTCCGCCGACAATGACGCTGACGGCATCAGCAACTTCGAGGAATACGCCTACGGTTCCCCTCCGCTAACTCCCGCGGTTCCCGGCGATGTTTTTGTCCCATTCAAGACAAACAGCCAGACCATCGCCGGCCAGAAGCACATCGCACTGATCTTTTCGCGCTCCCTGACGGCCTACGGCCTTGCCATGACTGTCGAGACTTCTCCTGACATGACGTCGTGGTCGGAAGCGGCCTACTTCAGCCCCTCCGTGGAGCGGCTCGCCGCAGAGTTCACAAAGGCCACCAAGTCCCTCAACAGCGGCCAGGCCGAGGAAGTGCGACTCACCGATATGAACTCGGCCAGCGCCGTCACGCGCCGCTTCTACCGCCTCCGCATGGAGTCGCCATAACAGATTCCATCAAACTTCCGGGGGATCCCCATCGGTGCCCGGCTCATTGATTCTTTGTTTCCCCGGCTCCCTCCTGTGGAGCCACCGCTTTAATCAGCGTCATCTCAAAATATGAAACTCATCCCTCACATTCTCGCGATTCTGCTTTTCGCGGCGGCACAGCAGCCGGCCCGGGCGGACGATTTCGCAGCGCGGTGCGCGGACCGGGCGGCCATCGAGCGAGTCTATCACGGGCACCGCACGGGAACGAAGCAACCCTTTGAGCTGGCGATGCCGCGGGTGCTGCTTGAGCAGGTCGTTCGTCAGGATCAGCACAAGGAAAGGGTGCTCAGAAAAGTCTATGGCGTGAAGATCACGCCCGCGATGGTCGCCGCCGAGGTCGAGCGCATCAACACCACCACCCGCGCGCCGGAGGTTCTGTCGGAGATCAAAAAAGCACTCGATGATGACGCCGCGCGATTCGCCGCGGCGATGGCCCGGCCGATTATTGTGGAGCGTGAACTGCGGCACCGTTTCGACAATGACGACAAGCTCCATGCGGCGCAGCGCCGTGAGGCCGAACAGGCCCGCGAAACACTCCTCGAAAAAAGGCCGGTCAAGGACATGCACGACGCGACGTGGCAACTCGTGCCCCGGCCCGCGGACCAGAAATCAGAAGTCGGAGGTCAGGGGTCAGGAACGGCTGCTCCGACCACTCCAACGCAGGCCACTGCCAAAAGCAGCGCCTACACCAACGAGGCTACCGCGCAGATCGCTCAGACCCTCAATCCTCCTGACAAAGCGGCACCGGGGAAGGAGAAGTCGTATTTTGAAGACCTCGATCCCGAACTGAAGATTGTGCTCCAGGTTCAATTGAAAAAGTCAGGAGATGTTAGCGCCGTGATCGAGGTGCCCGGCGGCTTTCTCGTTTTTCTCGCCAAAGAGAAGAGCGCCGAAACCCTCTGCGCTGCGTCGGTCACCATCCCCAAACGCAGCTATGAAGGATGGCTGGCAGCGTTACCCGCGGAAGAATGATGATCCAACCCCGCTGGAGAATCCAGTCCCGGTTTCAGCGGAAGCTTGAAAAGCGCGATGAGCCCGCAACCATCCGCCCGGAATTCTGTGGCAAGGCCCGCGAAGACCCGATATATGCCCTCTGTGAGTAGAGACGTAATTTCCCGCTGCCAGCAATGCGACGTGACCCTGACCGGTCAGGCGGTTGCTGGCTTGTGCGTCAATTGCCTGCTCAAGCTGGCGCTGGATCAGCCAGACGAGCAAGCCGGGATGGCAAACGCCCCGGATCCCGCTGCGGCAGATCCGACACAGGTTAGCTGCTGCGGGGATTTCGAACCCGGGCATGGGAGTGACCACGGGACCGCGGCGCCGCGGGAGGCGGCCGGGTCGCGCATCGGTCGCTACCGGTTGCTGAAGCAAATTGGCGAGGGCGGCTTTGGGGTGGTATGGATGGCCGGGCAGTTGGAGCCGGTGACACGCCGGGTGGCGCTCAAGATTATCAAGATGGGAATGGATACGCGTGAGGTCATCGCGCGGTTCGAGGCCGAACGCCAGGCGCTGGCGATGATGGATCATCCGAATATCGCGCGGGTCCTTGATGCCGGAGCGACGGACAGCGGGCGGCCGTACTTCGTCATGGAACTGGTGAATGGCATTCCCATCACCAAATTCTGCGACGAGCAGAAGTACGGCACGCGTGAGCGGCTCGAACTCTTTGCGGAAGTATGTTCTGCAATCAATCACGCGCACCAGAAGGGCGTCATCCACCGCGACATCAAGCCGTCGAATGTGATGGTCACGCTCGACGGTGACAAGGCCGTGCCGAAGGTCATTGACTTTGGCATCGCCAAAGCGACGCAGGGCAGGCTCACCGACGGGACACTGTTCACACGATTTGACCAGTTCGTTGGGACGCCGGTGTACATGTCGCCGGAGCAGGCGGGGCTGGGCGGACTGGACGTCGATACCCGCTGTGACATCTATGCACTGGGCATTCTGCTCTATGAACTGCTGACCGGGAAGCCCCCGTTCGATGCAAAATCCCTCGCTTCCGCGGGCTACGATGAAATGCGGCGGATTATCCGCGAGATGGAGCCGCCCAAGCCGTCGTCGCGGCTGAGCACCATCGCCGGAGAGGAGCGGACGACCCTGGCAAACGCGCGGCACATCGAGCCGGGCAAACTCAGCCGGATGGTGGAACCGGATCTGGACTGGATTGTGATGAAGGCCATCGAGAAAGACCGGGCGCGGCGCTACGAGACGGTGAACGGTCTTGCGCTCGACATCCGGCGGTTCCTTTCGGACGAACCGGTCAGTGCCGGTCCGCCGGGTGTCCGCTACCGGTTCCGGAAATTCGTCAGGCGCCACAGAACGGCGCTGCGCGTGTCCGCGGCCATTGCCGCCCTGCTGATTGCGGCAACCGTCATCAGCACCCGGCATCTGGCGCGGGCCACAACGCTGGAGGAAGAACTCGCGGCCCGCAAGCTTGCGGATTCCGTCTCCATCTCGCGTCGCCTGGATGCGGAAGTCATCTCCTCCTTTTTCCTGGAGGAGATATTCCAGAGTCTGGCCTCGCCGGCCGGACGTTCCTCCACCGTGGCGGAGATGCTCGGACGGACCGAATCGTATCTCGATATCAACTTTTCTGATCAACCCGAACGCCGGGCGCTTTTTCAGGGAATCCTCGGAAGGCGCTATCACTCTGTGGGATTTTATCCCGAAGCGATTCCCCTGCTGGAGACATCCCGTGATTTTTTCCTTGCCGCCCGTGGCCGGGAACACCCCGATACCCTCGCGGCCATGCACGATCTGGCAAATGGCTGGTACTCCGTTGGACGCCGCCCGGAAGCGCTGGCATTGCGCGGGGAAGTCCTCGAACTCCGTCGCAGGATCCTTGGACCGGACCACCGCGACACCCTCGCCGCGATGAGCAGCCTGGCAGATTCACTGCACGCCGATGGCCAATTGCAAAAAGCGCTGGGCATGCAGGAGGAGGTTGTGACGCGCAGCCGGAATACGTTAGGGCTTGAGGATCCGGATACGCTGGCGGCCATTCACGACGTGGCCCTGGCTCATCACTGGTCCGGCGGCCTCCCGGCCGATGAACTGCAGGCGGAGGAGCAGGCTCTCGCGGCGAGTGGCAAAACACGCGGCGAAAAGCACCCGGTCACGCTTTCGCGGATGCACGACATGGCTCATTTTCTCAATGACGCCGGGCGCACCGCCGAGGTGCTCCCATTGCGGGAAGCGGAACACAAGCTCCGGCGCGAAGTGAATCCCTATCACCCCGACACCCTGCACTGCGGTGCCGACCTCGCGAAGTCCTGGCACGATGAGGGCCGCAGGGACGAAGCGCTTCAGTTGCAGAAGCAGGTGGTGGAGGATTACCGGACGAAGCTCGGCCCGGCGCACCCGCAGATGCTCCTTGAGGCCGGCAACCTTGCCTACTTCCAACTCTGGACCGGCCGCCGTGACGGCGCACTTCCGTTGCTGGAAGAATTGATGGTCGCACCCAGCCGGACCTCGATGCTGTCATTGAAACTCACCACTCTCCTCGTCTGGCTGGGAAAAAACACCGAACATAACGAAGTCTGCCGCAGAGTGTTCCTCGAGGCCGCCGTGACTCAATCAGCCTCCACCGTCGAGCGCGCGGCCAAGGGTTTCTGCCTCCTCCCTTCCACCGATCAGGGGTTGCTTGCCGATGCCCTGATCATGGGCCGGCGCGCAGTGGCACTTGGCAAATCGGAGCCCGAACCTCAGTGGTTCTACCTTGCTCTCGGCATGGCCGAATACCGGAACGGTCACTATACAGACGCTGACAAATCGCTGATTGCTGCGGAGCAGGCGGGGCCGAATGAGCCGCTTATTCAGGGTCCGGCCCGGTTGTTTCATGCCATGAGCCTCTTCCGGCAGGGCCACGGGCCGGAGGCGCGCAAACTCTTCGACGCCGCCATAGCACAGATGGACCCTCTGCCCGTCGAAGGCCAGCCCTTCAAAAAGAGATCGGACCATGACGACCTGATCTTTTGGATGGCCTATAAAGAAGCCCGGGCGCTGCTCCAGGAGGAAAGGAAATCCGCCGGAGACAAGAATCGGCGTCGGTCCCAAAGTCACCACTGCCCGCGGCCGAGGAAGTGCTCAAGAAGTTCTAACGCCGTGCGGTGGTCCCAAATTGCCGCAGGCATGGAGGGCCGCAGGCCACATGAAACCAGGTGGGGCGAGGCTGTGCCCGAGCCGACTTTGTGCGGGCCGGCGTCTTGGCGCCGGGCGGCGCGGAGCTGATACCACCGTCACGCAGCGCTCCCGCGGCGAGAGCCATTCCCTCCGCTCCCGGTGCGGGCGGAGGTAAAGCGTGATGCCGCTCACGCCGAACGTTTTCCGTGTCTTTCCCGCAGGCTCCGCGCCGCCCGGCTCCGCGCCACCTCCGCCCGCCTGGTCAGGGCTCGGCAGGAGCCTCGCCCCACCTGGTAAAAGGGCCGCGGCAGGATTTTTTCGAATTATTTACTCCCGGCCAGACGAGGAGAGTGGTGAGTTTCAATGACAGCATCGAGGTCC
>JANNVM010000414.1:0-2383 GCA_031414455.1 Verrucomicrobiota bacterium | reverse complement strand
ACCAAATAGGAATAGCGCGACAGCCGCGCCTCGTATTCGGGAAAGGGCTTCACGCTCGTAGTAGCACCACCGAGTTCGTTCTGGGCTTCGAGCAGGAGAACGGCTTTCCCCGCCTTGGCCAGGTAGCTTGCCGCCACCAGCCCGTTGTGCCCGCCACCGACGATGATGGCGTCGTACTGGGTGTTATTTGGTTTCATGTTTCTGTTGTGACCGGGGCGGTTTAAAATCTTCACGCCATTGCACTTCGGATCAGTTCCCCATGAACATCGGTGAGCCGGTAGTCACGGCCCTGGTGGCGCACGGTGAGGCGGGTGTGGTCGATGCCCAGCAGGTGGAGAACGGTGGCGTTGAGGTCGTGGATATGCACCGGGTCCGTGATGACATTGTAGGAAAAGTCATCCGTCTCGCCGATGATCGTGCCGCGCTTGACCCCGCCGCCGGTGAGCCAGAGCGAGAAGCAGCGCGGGTGATGATCGCGCCCGAAATTCGTCGCGGTGAGTTGCCCTTGCGAATAGACGCTTCGGCCGAATTCGCCGCCCCAAATCACCACGGTGTCCTCCAGCAGTCCGCGTTGCTTCAAGTCCTCGACAAGGGCGGCGCTTGGCTGATCGGTGTCGTAGCACTGGGTGCGGATGTCGCGGGGAAGATCGCCATGCTGATCCCATCCACGGTGATAGAGCTGGATGAAGCGGACTCCGCGCTCGGCGAGGCGGCGCGCGAGGATGCAGTTCGCCGCGTAAGTGCCGGGCTTGCGCGATTCCGGGCCGTAGTGTTCGAAGACGGACGCGGGTTCTTTTGATAGATCGGCAAGCTCCGGAACGGATGTCTGCATGCGGAAGGCCATCTCGTATTGGTCCATGCGCGCCCGGATCTCAGGGTCCTGATATTCGTCGAGTTTGATCCTATTGAGTCCGGCAAGGTCATTGAGCATCGCGCGCCGGCGTTCCGGGGTGATGCCGGGCGGGTTCGACAGAAACAGCACCGGGTCCTTGCCAGGACTGAACCGAACGCCCTGATGGCGGGGCGAGAGGAATCCCGAGCTCCACATTCGTTCGTGCAAAGGCTGCGCGTTGCCTTGGCCGCTTGGCCGGGAAATCATCACCACAAACGCGGGCAGGTCGGCGTTTTCCGAACCGAGGCCATAGGACATCCACGAGCCAAACGAAGGCCGTCCGGCGACCTGACTGCCGGTTTGCAGCATGGTCATGCCCGGGTCGTGATTGATGGCCTCGGTGTGCATCGAGCGGATGATGCAGAGCTCATCGGCGAGGCGCGCGGTATGGGGCAGCAACTCGCTCAGCCAGCGGCCAGACTGCCCGTATTGCTTGAAACTGAAAACGGACGGAGCGATGGGGAAGCGGGCCTGACCCGAGGTCATTCCGGTGACGCGCTGACCATTGCGGACCGAGTCGGGCAGGTCTTTGTCGAACATCTCGCGCAAGCCCGGTTTGTAGTCGAAGAGATCGAGCTGCGATGGCGCGCCGGCCTGCGTGAGCCAGATCACGCGTTTTGCTTTCGGCGCAAAATGCGGGATGCCCGCGCCACCTTGCGCGGCTGACAAATTCGGATTCAACAAAGAGGCCAGCGCAGCCGCGCCGATGCCGGTGCTGACGCGACCAAGAAATTGGCGGCGGGTGATGTCGAGCAATGGATTCGGATTCATGACGCGCTATTCCTTGGTCACGGTTTCATCGAGATTCAGCAATGTGCTTGCGAGCGTGGTATAGGAGGCCAGTTCTGCGACGTCCAGTGTTGCATCGGTGGCGGCTTCTCCGACATTCAACAAACTTCCTGCCCCGGCACGGTCGGCCTGGAATTCACGGAGACTGCGCTCCAACGACGTTTTCAGGATCTTCATTTCCGCGCGGCGGGGAAGCCGTGCGGTGACGAGGCGAAAACCATGGGTGAGCCGCGATTCGATCGATGCCCCTCCCTCGCGGATCATTCGTTGCGCCAAAAGCCGCGCGGCTTCGACATAGGTCGGATCGTTGAGGAGATTGAGCGCTTGAAGCGGCGTATTCGTGCGCGGTCGGCGCAAGGTGCAAGTCTCGCGGAAGGGCGCGTCGAAGAGCAGCATGGCGGGGTTTGGCACCGAGCGTTTCCAATACGTGTAGAGGCTGCGGCGGTGGAGATCTTCGCCCTTGTCCTGAGTATAGGTCGCCTTTGGATTATCCTTCTGATTGACCACTTGCTCATAGAGACCGGGCGGGTGATACGGCTTCACCGAAGGACCGCCAATTTTTGGCACCAACAGACCGCTGGCGGCGAGTGCCTGGTCACGCACGAATTCACCCTGCAGGCGGAAGCGAGGGCCGCGGGCGAGCAAGCGGTTGTCCGGATCCCGCTCGTGGGCTGCGGGTGTGAGCTTCGAGCATTGCCGATA
>JANNVM010000413.1:0-2356 GCA_031414455.1 Verrucomicrobiota bacterium | reverse complement strand
GAAATGAGCGCCTGCTGGAATACCTGCGCTGGGTGATTCGGAATGTCCCATCATTGGCATAACAACCCCGATGTCACTGCGTGGCACCAGCCGGGTGGCGGCCATGGCTTTGGAGGCCGCTTGACTCCCGGTCGTGCGACCGTTTTTGAAAAGGCCACTGCCTTTCCTCGCCGGGATGATAGGCGTGGCTACAGGGCATTCACCGGTTGGTTGGGCAGATCGGCGAAAATTGGGTGCGCGGGCGTGCGGCAGCAAATGCCCGCAGCAGGTGAACTGCCGCGGGCTTCGTCTGGTTTGGAGAAATGTCAGGCCAGCACGTCGCGATGAAAGGCTTTCCAGTCGTCGAGGTTGTTGAGGTTCACGGCATCCTTGATGTTGCCAGTGTCCTCGATGTTGTTTTCGCCGAGGATGGCTTTGCGGGTGCCGTCGTCGTGAATGTAGCCGGCGATGGCGGCATTGAGCTTACGCACGGCTTCGGCGTCGAGGCTTCCGCCCTTCTTCGCGAGCACCCAGGCCTCGCACTCCGGATAGGTCGGCTTCTTGTCCGCGATGTAGCCGAGGAACTCCTCGCGGTCGATGCCGATGCCGTCGAGGACCATCTGGTCATATCCTTTACCGCAGGCCGGATAGTCGTCATGGAGTTTTCCCACAGCGCCGAGGGAGGCTTTTTGCCAGAGGCGGGGCAGGTGGAGTACGCCGATGGGGCCGGCGATGCCGGAACTGATCATGGGAATGAGTTTCATGTGTGTGTGTATATAGGAGTTGGACCGTGGAAAGACCGCGGAGCGCGACATTACAGATGGCCGGGCGGAAAACGCAAGTTCCGCGAGGATGATTTTACGGCGTCTCCGGTGCCCGCGATTCGCATTGCCACACCGGGACCGCCCCGCCAGCATGGCGCTATGATGAAGCTTCTCCTCTCCGCCATTTTCGCCCTCACCATTCTGCACGGTCAGCCCGCTGCCGCGGAAAGTCTCGCCATTCCCGTCACCGATGACGGTCTGCCCGGTGCCGGGCCGGTGCGTCGCTACGACTGGTTCCAGAAACTCTGGCTCGAAAAACGCACGGCATGGGCCAGCCGTCAGGCACAGGACCGCGGGGCCGTCGTTTTCTTTGGCGATTCCATCACCGAGGGCTGGGGCGACGACTTCGGCGGCAGCTTTCCCGGCATGAAGGCCGCCAACCGCGGCATCAGCGGCGACACCACGCGCGGCATGCTGCTCAGGCTCAAGGATGATGTCCTTTCTGTGGGACCCGCCGCCGTCGTGCTGCTCATGGGCACCAACGACCTTGAGGAAAAAGCCGCACCGGAAACCATTGCCGGCAATCTCAAACTTATCCTCGACGCGCTTCACGCGCACAACGCCCTGATGCCTGTTATTCTTTGTCAGGTATTCCCCAGTGCCGCCGCCAAATCCCGTCCTGCGGAGCAGATCAAAAAGATCAACGCCCTCTACGCCGCGGCTGTGAAGGGCAGGGCGCAGGTCACGATGATCGAAACCTGGCTCCAGTTCGCCAATGCGGAGGGCGATGCGAAGCCGGAGGAATTTCCCGACCTCCTCCATCCCAACAAAGCCGGTTACGACAAATGGGCCGCTGCCCTTCGTCCGGTGCTGGAGACGCTCGGTGTTCTCAAACCCCAACCCGACAACTTCAAGCCGGAGGACGGATTTGTCAGTCTCTTCAATGGCAAAGACCTCACCGGCTGGGGCTACAACGGCAAGAACGGCCACGAAACCTTCGATGGAAAACCCTTGAGCAGAGATGGCCGTTATCAGGCCGTGAATGGCCGCCTCGTGGTCACCACTCCGCCTGAGTACAGCAAGATTACCCAGCTCTGGACCGCCCGCGAATTCCCCAAAAACTTCGTGCTCAAACTCGAATTCCGTGCCACGCCGAATGCCGACAGCGGCATCTTCCTCCGCCAGCCGCAGCTCCAGTGCCGCGACTACTCCCTCGCCGGCCCGTGGAAGAACCTCCCTAACTACAAGCCGCAGCAGTGGAACGAAGTTGTCGTCACCGTTAAGGACAACATCGCCCACTGCACCTGCAACGGCGACGTGCTCGATGCCGCCTTCAAACTCCCGCCCACCGGCCCCATCGGCCTCGAAGGCGACCGCGGCCAAATGGAATACCGCCGCATCCCGATTCAGGAAATGCCGTAAGGGCCGGAGACGATGGCAACAAAAACGCCGGCCCTTTGCGGGGCCGGCGTTCATGTTTGCCTGGAAGGATGGGGGACTGGGAAGTCCCCTCTACGGTTACTTCACCAGGACGTAGCGCGCTTCGAGCATTTTGGTGATGCGGGCGGCGTTTTCGCGGAGGTGGGAGCGGGTGTAGTTGTCGAGGTTGGCGT
>JANNVM010000412.1:0-4090 GCA_031414455.1 Verrucomicrobiota bacterium | reverse complement strand
GCCTTGCGCAGATTCCCCAGAGCGTCATCAGCGATGCTGCGCCGGGAGACCGGCTTCAAAGTCACAGCCGGAGTTTTTCCGGCGATTGAAGTTGCGTTCGACATGCCCAACCACTACGAAGTCGACGGTCGACCGTCAAGGTGGAATCCCTTCCCATGACTTCACACTCGCCGAACACACCCGCGGATGGCTTGCCCATCAACATGAAAGCCCTGCGCCGGAAAGTCGCGTGGCGGGTGCTGCCGCTCGTGTTCATGCTCTATATCGTTGCGTATCTGGATCGCGCCAATGTCGGGTTCGCCAAACTGCGCATGGCAAAGGATCTGGACTTTTCGGACGCGGTTTATGGTTTGGGCATCGGCATTTTTTTCATCGGATACCTGCTGCTTGAAATTCCCGGGGCCCTGCTGGTGGAGCGCTGGAGTGCGCGAAAATGGTTTGCCAGGATTCTCATTACATGGGGACTCATCTCGTCGCTGACGGCGTTCGTCACGACGCCGATGCAGTTTTACGTCGCCCGCTTTCTCCTCGGGGTCGCGGAGGCCGGATTCTTCCCCGGTATCATCGTCTATTTTACGCACTGGTTCACAGCGCAGGACCGCACCCGGGCGCTATCGGGACTGGTGATGGCGGTGCCGTTCAGTCTTGCGATGGGGGCGCCGGTTTCAGCGCTGCTCCTGGATGTGAACTGGCTGGGCCTGCAGGGGTGGCAATGGATGTTCATCCTCGAGGGTCTGCCGGGAGTGATCCTCGGATTCGTCACGATTCGGTTCATGACCGACCGTCCACGCCACGCGAAGTGGCTCTCACAGGAAGAGCGTGACTATCTCGAAGAGGCGCTCGCCACCGAGGCCCGGGCCAAGGAGGGCGTGAATAAAATCAACGTATGGCAGGCGCTGAGGCTGCGTAATGTGTGGCTGCTCGCACTCGGCATCTTCGCGACCAACACCGGCGGCTACGCGCTCGCTTTCTGGGTTCCCTCGATGGTGAAGAATCTCTCCGGCGGCACCGATCAGGCGACGCTGCTTTACAGCGGACTCTTCTACGCCTGCGGCATCGCGGGCGTCTATATTTCAGGTCAATCCGCCGACCGCACCGGCGATCGCAAATGGCACTGCGTCGGCGGCCAGGCGGCCACGGCGCTCTTTCTGGCAGGCAGTGCGATGACCGGGCAGCCGTTTGCCGTCATCATGACGTGGCTGTGCCTTACGGGATTCGCCGCGTTTTTCTGGCCCTCGCCATTCTGGTCGCTCCCCACTCTCACCCTCACTGCCTCAGCGGCGGCCATTTCCATCGGCTTCATCAACATGAGTGCGAACCTCGCGGGCTGGCTCGGAAATTATTATATGGGATGGCTCAAAGCCCATGGTTACACTGAAAGCGCTCTGCTGTTTCTGCTCGCCGGCTGTTACCTCCTCGGCGCGGTGCTGGTGAGTTTTGTCAAAGTCCAGCGCACCTCTCCGCTCTCCTCAAAATAACTCATGCCCTCATCACTGTTTGATCTGTCAGGAAAAGTCGCCCTCGTCTCCGGTGCCGCGCAGGGAATGGGACGGGCCATGGCGCTCGCACTCGCGGAAGCCGGGGCGGATTTACTGCTTGTCGATCTCAACGCCGCCGGCGGTGAATCCACGGCGGAATCCGTTCGCCATCTCGGCCGCCGCGCCGTCTTTGCCAACTCCGACGTCTCTGACCCGGAAAGCATCCGGGGGCTGTTCGCGCAACTCGACCGCGACTTTGGCCGCATCGATTTTCTCGGCAATGTCGCCGGCGACGCCCGGTTCGGCGCTCCGGAGGAGATTGCCCTCTCCGCCGTGGAGGAAACGTGGCGCAACCTCGTTCTCGGCCGCTTCTGTATGTGTCAGGAAGCGGGGCGCCGCATGCTGGCCGCGGGAGGCGGGAGCATTGTCAATATCGGTTCACTCGCGAGCACAACCGCACTCGGTCGCGGCCACATCGCCTACAGCATGGCGATGGGCGCGGTCGCGCAAATGACACGCGAACTCAGCACCGAGTGGAGTGGCCGCGGCGTGCGCGTGAATGCGATTTTGCCTGCGCAGGTGCTGAACCCAGGCCTTGAACAACGAATCGCCGCAGACCCCGCTCTCAAGGACAGATTCCTCGGCGGCATCCCCGCCGGACGACTGGGCCATCCTGACGATATCAAAGGCCTTGCCGTCCTGCTCGCGTCCGATTCCTCAAGCTGGATCACTGGTGCCCTAATCCCGATGGACGGCGGCAACCTCGCCATGAACGGCGGAGGGTCTGGTGGAGTGAGTCGCTTCAAAACCTGATTACAGCTTGCGACACGCCCATGCGGGAGCATATCATCCCCGGCATGGACCCAGTCATCATCGAAACGCAGGCGCTGCGCTTGCCAGAGTCCCAGCGGGCCTTGCTGGCAGATCGCCTTCTCGGAAGTATTTCCGGAATTGCTCCCGAAACGATGGAAGCCTGGGTTCGCGAGGCAGATGACCGGATGAAGGCGTTTCGCGATGGAAAACTGGCGACTGTGGACGGACCTCAAGCCCTGGCAGAACTTCGGCGGCGCTTCACGGCATGAGCTATCGGTTCCTTGCACCGGCGCTCGTTGAGTTGCAGGAGGCCGCGGCTTATTACGACTCTCAGATAGCAGGTCTGGGGGCCGATTTCATTTTCGAGGCGGAGTCCGCGATCCTCAGAATACTCCGGTTCCCCGGGGCGTGGGGGCGAATCTCCAATGACTTCCGCCACTGCAACTTGCGCCGGTTTCCCTACACCATCATCTACACGACCGACGACGCGGGCGGGATCCTGCTCGTCTCCCTATTCCATCAGAGCCGAGAGCCGCTTTCGTGGAGGCGGAACCTTTTGTGAAAATGCAGATGAATCAACAACTACTCCCCCTCTCCCGCTACCGCACGATGCAACTCATCCGGCAGTGCGAAGAACAGCTCGCGCGCTGTCATCAGCGCGGACTCATCCACGGTGCCTGCCATACTTACGTCGGCCAGGAGGCCATCGCGTCGGGCGTCTGCGCCCATCTGCGCGCTGAGGACGTCGTCTTCAGCACCCATCGCGGACACGGCCATGCGCTCGCCAAGGGTCTTCCGGCGGTGCAACTTATTGCGGAATTGTTCGGCCGGGAGACCGGTTGCTCGCGGGGACGCGGGGGCAGCATGCATCTGTTCGCGCCGGAGATCGGAATGATGGGCACCAGCGGTATCGTCGGCCCGTGCATCCTGCAGGCCGCAGGTGCAGGCTACAGTTTCAAACTCCTCAAAACGGACAACGTAGCCGTGGCCTTTTTCGGCGATGGCGCGGCGAACAATGGCGCCTTTCACGAAGGCCTGAACATGGCGGGCATCTGGAAACTGCCGGTGCTGTTCGTCTGCGAAAACAATCAGTTCGCGACCGAGGTGCCGCTCAGCTATTCCGCCGCCAATCCGAGCGTCGCCGGGCGCGGCGCGAGCTACGGAATGCCTGGCATTGAAGTGGACGGGAACGACATTGAGGCCGTCGTGCGCGTCGCCGGCGAAGCCGTTAGGAGGGCAAGAACCGGGGAGGGGCCGACTCTCCTCGAATGCAAAACCTATCGCACGCGCCCGCACGCCGAGGGCATGGGCGACTATACGTATCGCACCAAAGAGGACGTCGCCGCATGGCGCGAACGCTGCCCCATCAAGCGATTCCGCGCGTCGCTCGTCGCCGGCAATATCGCGACCGATGCGGAACTCGACGCGATTGACGCGGAGATTCAGGCGGAAATCGCGGCGGCCACGGCCGCGGCTGAGCAGGCTCCGCTGCCGGATGGCGCGACGGCAACGCAGCATGTCTATTGCGAGGACACTGCGCCCGTTTCCGATCCGGAACCGGAGGCCGGCTCCCGGCAGATTGGATTCGCCGCCGCCACCGTCGAAGCACTTGATGCGGAAATGACACGCCAGCCCGGGCTTTTTGTGATGGGTGAAGGTATCGGCGTGCGCGGCGGCAATTTCGCCACCACGACCGGACTCTTTGCCAAGTATGGCCCCGAGCGCCTCTGCGACACTCCCATTTGCGAGCGCGGATTCGTCGGCCTCGCGTGCGGCGCGGCGATGACCGGCACCCGGCC
>JANNVM010000411.1:0-2336 GCA_031414455.1 Verrucomicrobiota bacterium | reverse complement strand
CGGCGAAGCGGCGGGCAAGGCGGAGGAGATCGAACTGCTGGGTGAGGAGAAAGGTGAGGAGGTGACCGGCAGCGTGGACTTTCATCCGGAGACAGGAGGCGTGCTGGGGCCGGCGCGGCCGTTCAATCTGATGCTGCGCACCTTCCTCGGTCCGACAGCGACGCTGGATGACCCCACGTATCTTCGCCCGGAGACCGCGCAGGCGATTTTCGCGCAGTTCAAGAACGTGTATGATTCGTCGCGCGTGAAGGTGCCGTTCGGCATTTGTCAGATCGGCAAGGCGTTCCGCAATGAGGTGACGCCGAAGAACTACACCTTCCGCAGCCGGGAGTTCGAGCAGATGGAACTGGAGTTCTTCATTCGTCCTGACGAAGCCGTGGAGATCATTTGCGGCGAGGTCGCCCCGTGGGCTGAAGGCGCGGATCTCACTGAGCCGCAGCCGAACTGGGGCTGGGACATGTGGCACCGCTACTGGGTGGAGCAGCGCACGAGATTCTATCAAAGCATCGGCCTCGGAGAGGTGATCGAGTATTACTGGCAAACACCTGACGACCTCGCGCACTATGCGCGGGCCTGCGTGGACATTCTCTGCCGGTTTCCCTTCGGTACAGAGGAATTGGAAGGCATCGCGGCACGCGGAGAGTTCGATCTCGCCAGCCATCAGAAGGCGAGCGGCAAGTCGCTGGAAGTTTTCGACGAGGATCTCAAAAACGCCGCGGCCAAACTCACGCCGGAGCAGAAGGAGGCGCTCATTCAAAAGCGTCTCGCCGCCGAGCAGGCGAAACCGAAAGGCGAGCCCATGCCGGAGGCAGACGTGCGTGCGTGGTTCGAACGGCTGTTCCGCGGCAACTACGTTCCGCATGTCATCGAGCCGTCCGCCGGTCTCGACCGCATGGCGCTCGCGATCATCGCGAAGGCATTCCATCAGTTTGAAAAACCTGACGCGAAAGATCCTGCCAAGTCTGAGACGATCACCGTGCTGCGTTTCCATCCGCGCATTGCGCCGGTGAAATGCGGCGTGTTTCCGCTGCTCAAGAACAAGCCGGAACTCGTGGCGAAAGCGCGCGAGGTGTATGCACTGCTCAAGGCGCACATGAACTGCTTCTATGACGAAACCGCCGCCATCGGCCGGCGTTATGCGCGCCAGGATGAAGCCGGCACACCGTTCGGCGTCACGATTGATTTCGAAACGCTCGGCGAGAAAGGCCCGGAGTTGCAGGACACTGTCACCGTGCGCGAACGCGACAGCAACGAGCAGCACCGCGTGAAGATCGGCGAACTGAATGCCTGGCTGATGGAGCGTATTTCGTAACGTAGCGTAGAGGGGGCTGCCAGCCCCCTCATAGAAAAGAGGGAGCTGGCAGCCCCCTCTACAGTCATGATCAAAGCCCTCCTCCTCGCCGCCCGGCCCAAGACGCTGCCGGCGGCGGTGTGCCCGGTGGTGGCGGGCAGCGCGCTGGCATGGCGGCTGACACATCAGTTCTCATGGCTGCTCGCCGTCTGCACTCTGCTGAGCACCATCGCCATTCAGGTGGCGACGAATTACTTCAACGATGCCGTGGATGCCGCGAAGGGAGCGGACACATCGGCGCGGCTTGGACCTGTCAGGGCCACCGCGGCAGGACTCGTCAGCCGGAAAACGATGATGCTCGCCGGCGGCATCGCCGGCCTGGTAGCCGCGGCGTTCTCCGTGCCGCTGGTGATGGAACGCGGCTGGCCGATCGTGTTGATTGGTGTGGTGTCGCTGTTCTTCAGCTATGGCTACACCGGCGGTCCGTGGCCGCTGGCCTATCGCGGGCTGGGGGAACTGTTTGTGCTGCTGTTCTTCGGACTCGTTGCAGTGACGGGCACGGTGTTCGTGCATACTGGTGAATGGCACGCGGAAGGATTGCTGCTCGGCGTGCAGATTGGTTCGCTGAGCACGGCGCTGATTGCGATCAATAACCTGCGGGACATTGAGGAGGACACACGGAGCGGAAAACGGACGCTGGCGGTGAGATTTGGAAAAGACGGGGCGAAAACGATGATCAATGTGTGGATTCTTCTGCCTTATATTGTGTCGCTCATTTCGCAGTATCATGAGTTGCCCGATGCACGGAGCATCCTTCCGTCATTGATGATATTCCTCGCACTTTTCCTCGTCATGAAGATAGGACGCACGGAACCCTCTCCGGCTTATAACGGCTTCCTTGCGATGAGCGCCATTCACTTACTGGGTTGGACAGCGTTCTACACGCTCGCCTGCGTAAAAACCTGACCCATGAGCGCGCCGCTCTTCATTCACCGTTACCGGCTCGCCCTGCGCGGCGTGGAGTGGGGGTGCACCCCCCCCGGGG
>JANNVM010000410.1:0-2223 GCA_031414455.1 Verrucomicrobiota bacterium | reverse complement strand
CGCAGAAGTTTGCCGAGCAGCGCCACTACCTCGCCCTCACAGTCGCCAGCGGCGACAATTACGCCGGCCTCCAGGCCGGTGACATGTATTTCTACTGGAGATCCTACGGCAAACGCATCGCCCTCGTCACGCCCAACCTCGAAATCCGCTCCACCGGCGACAAAGCCAGCCAGGACAGCATCAAGCGACTCTTCACCGACCGCGTCGTGCTCGACGTGCCCATCATCACGATGGGGCCTGGCGGAGGACCAGTCATTGATCTGGACGAACTCGTCGTGAACTACGCTGAGAAGTTCTTTGGCAAAGAGGCGGCCGGCATGAACAAGGGCATCTACAAAATCAAAACGGCCAAGGCCTTCGCCAACAATGTCGAGATTGCCGTCGAGGCCCCCGTGGGCATCGGCGCACTCCGCACGTTCCACTACAGTTTCAGCCTCATCCCGGAAAACACCGGATACGTGCCCCGCATGGCCGACGAACGCGTGGGCTACTTTACCACGAGCTACAGCGACTTCGGAAAGTTCACGCCGGAGGAAACGAGCGTCCGTTTCATCAACCGCTGGCATCTCGAAAAGGCCGACCCATCGCTGAAACTCAGCCCGCCGAAGACGCCTATCATTTTCTACATCGAGCATACCACGCCGATCCGTTATCGCCGCTGGGTGAAGGAAGGTGTCGAAATGTGGAACAAAGCCTTTGAAAAAGTCGGCCTCGTCAACGCCATCCAGGTCTATTTCCAGGACGCCACCACCGGCGAGCACATGGACAAAGACCCGGAGGACGTAAACTATAACTTCATCCGCTGGCTCTCCAACGGTGTCGGCACCGCCATCGGGCCTTCGCGCACCCATCCGCTCACCGGCCAGATTCTTGATGCCGACATCGTGCTCACCGACGGCTGGATCCGCCACTGGTGGCGGCAGTATAACGAAATCGTCCCGCAGCTCGCCATGGAAGGTGCGTCGCCGGAAACCCTCGCATGGCTGCATGAGAATCCGCAGTGGGATCCCCGCGTGCGACTCGCCGCACCGGAAAAACGCGCCGCCGTGCTTGATCAGGTGAAGCGCGAGCCGCTGCCGGCTCTCGGAGGTCACGCCCTCGCCGCCGCGATGGCCGGAGGACCGCTCGCCGGAAAGAATGAATTCGACGGCCTCGCCGGTCGCAGCGTTCAGTTCAACGGTTTCTGTCAGGCCGCCAACTGGATGAGCCACGGCCTCGCAGTCATGGACATGGCCATGGCCACCGAAGCCGCCGGGGCGGCACCGGGCGATCAACTGATTGACGGCATCCCGGAGGCCTTCATCGGGCCACTTCTTGCAGATCTCACGGTTCACGAAGTCGGCCATACCCTCGGCCTGCGCCACAACTTCAAAGGCTCGTCCATCTACACCTACGCCGAGATCAACAGCGACGCCATCAAGGGCAAGAAGCCCTTCGCCAGCAGCGTGATGGATTACCTTCCCATCAATGTCGTCGCCAAAAAGGACGCCCCGCACGGCGATTACGGTATGATCAGCGTCGGCCCCTACGACGACTGGGCGATTGACTATGGCTACACGTTTGAGAAAGACCTCAAGCCCATCCTTGCCAAGAACACCCAGCCTGAGTTGATGTACGCCACGGACGAAGACAGCGGGGGCCCCGACCCGCGCGCCCGCCGCTATGACTTCGGCAAAGACCCGCTCGCCTATGCTGAGAATCAAATGGTGCTTGTGCGCGAACACCGCGGCAAACTGCTCGATAAGTTTGTGAAGGACGGGGACTCGTGGTCCAAAGCCCGCCGCGGCTACCAGCTCACGCTGCAAACCCAGGTCCACGCGGCCATGATGATGGCCAACTGGCTCGGCGGCAGCCTCACCACCCGGAACCGCAAGCGCGATCCTAACGCCACCGCTCCCGTGGAGCCGGTCCCGGCCGCCCAGCAGCGCGACGCCCTCAAGTTCGTCCTCGCCACCACCTTCCCCGACGAAGCCTACGGCCTCAGCCCGAACCTGCTCAAGTTCCTCACCGTGGATAAATGGTGGGATATGGAGAATAACTTCGAGGAGCCCAACTGGCCCGTCCACGACCGGGTCCTCGGCATCCAGGCCAGCGCCATGACGGCTATCCTGAATCCCGTCACGCTCAGCCGCGTATTCGACAACGAGTTCCGCACCCCCGGCGATCAGGATGCTCTGACGCTTCCGGAAGTCCTCAACACCGTGCGCGATGCCGCATGGATCG
>JANNVM010000409.1:0-12735 GCA_031414455.1 Verrucomicrobiota bacterium | reverse complement strand
ATTACCCGCGGCACCACTGATCGCGCCACCATCGCTCAAGGAATGCCCGCCAGGGGAATGCGGGAATGCGCACGGCCTCATTCACCAGTGGACACCGGCGAGATGCACGGGAGGTAATTCTCCTTTTGGGAATTCTCCTTGCGCCGCGCAGCCCCGCCTTCACATTACCGCCGTGAAACTGCTGAGCCTGACGCTTCGACTTATCCCGCTCCCCGCCTGATGGCGCGGTTGGCTTTCCCGCCGCCGCGCACCGCCGGGGAGCTTGTCGTTTTCACTCACACAGCCGGCGCGGCGAAGAAACTTCAGCCCGGGCAACCGCCGCCAGCCGCAATCCCATTTTCAGCCCGGGCGCATTCCATCCATGATTCCTGATCCATCCCAAAAATACCGCCCGTTCCCACCGATCCACCTCCCCGACCGCCGCTGGCCCTCACAATTCCTCACCAAAGCGCCCATTTGGTGCAGTGTGGATCTGCGCGACGGCAATCAGGCGCTCGCCGTGCCGATGAACGTCTCGCAGAAGCTCGAAATGTTCGATGCTCTCGTCGCCTGCGGCTTTAAGGAAATCGAAGTCGGTTTCCCCGCGGCCTCCAACACCGAATTCGAATTCATGCGCCGCCTCATCGAAGGGGGCCGCATTCCGGACGATGTCACCGTGCAGGTGCTCGTCCAGGCGCGCGAGGACTTGATCGAACGCACCTTCGAGTCACTCAAGGGCGCGAAGAATGTTATCGTCCACCTGTATAACAGCACGTCACCCGCGCAGCGCCGCGTCGTATTCGGGCTGGAGAAAGCCGACATCGTGCAGATGGCCATCCGCGGCACGCAATGGATCAAGGATCGCCTGCCGCGTCTCGCCGGCTCGAATGTCAGGCTGGAATACTCGCCCGAGAGTTTCTCCGCCACAGAAGTAGAGTTCGCCGTGGAAATCTGTCAGGCCGTCATGGGCGTGTGGCAGCCGACCCCGGAAAAAAGGATCATCCTCAACTTGCCTGACACCGTGGAAGTCGCGATGCCCAATGTGTACGCCGACCAGATTGAGTGGTTCCTGCGCCACATTGGAAACCGCGAGAGCATCATCCTCAGCCTGCACACCCACAACGATCGCGGCACCGGTACGGCCGCCACGGAGCTGGGGCTGCTGGCGGGAGCGGATCGCGTCGAGGGCACACTCTTCGGCAACGGCGAACGCACCGGGAACCTCGATATCGTGACAGTGGCCATGAATCTCTACATGCACGGCATCGCGCCCGGGCTCGATTTTTCCAACATCAACGAGCTGACGGAAATGTACGAGCGCACCACCGGCATGACCGTGCCGCCGCGCCAGCCGTATGCCGGCGAACTCGTCTTCACCGCCTTCAGCGGGAGTCACCAGGACGCCATCAAGAAGGGCCTCGGCGAGTGGGACCAGGGCGGACGCAGTCACTGGGATGTGCCTTACCTGACCATTGATCCCCAGGACCTCGGCCGGCAGTATCGCGAAGTCATTCGCGTCAACAGCCAGAGCGGAAAGGGCGGTGTCGCCTATTTGTTGGAAAGCGAATACGGCATCAATCTGCCCAAAGACCTCCAGCGCGAGTTCGGGCCGCTGGCCAACGACACCGTGGACAAACTCGGCCGGGAAGTCACCGCCGCCGAACTGCGCGGCATGTTCTGGAAGGAATATGTCGAGCGCACGTCCCCGTGGCGGCTGGACAACTTTGAGGTCGAAGGCAAACACGGTGCCATCCGCTGCCGCGCCACCGTCAGCAAGGACGGCACGCCCTCACAACTCGCCGGGGAAGGCAACGGCCCCATCGCAGCCTTCGTCCACGCCCTCACCAGTGACGGCGCGCCGGCGTTCGAGATCACTCATTACAGCGAACACGCCCTCGGCAGCGGCAGCGATGCCTCCGCCATCGCCTACATCCAGATCAAAACCGCCGGCGGAAAGAAGACCTTCGGCGCCGGCGTGGACACCAGCATCGAACTCGCCGGCATCAACGCCGTGCTCAGCGCACTGAACAGGATGATCTAGGCATTCACGGCCCCGCAGTTCTGCAACGAATCATCGCAGAGTCACCCGGGCGCGGTCAGCGGGCGGGGGACAGCCTGGCATCAAGGGCCAGACGCTGATCCGCGCCAAGGGCGTCCACTGCGGCCTGCGCGGCGGAGGCATCCTGCTGCCGCCATTGCTGGCGGACTTCCGCCATCGCCGCTGTGCGCATCTCGGGAGCGGAGATGGATTGCGCCCATTCCCAGGCAGACGCCGGATCACTCGATTTGATGAGAGGAACCAGCACAAAGGCGGCGTTGTCCCTGATGACTCCGGCAGGCTGCCGGGTGATCCATTCCGAGGCGGCAGTCACATCCTTCCCGACCCAATCGCCCAGTGCCGAAGTCGCCGCTCCTTCTCCAAGATCGACGGGAAGTTTTGTGGCCCAGTGGAGTGCGTTAGCGGGATCGGACTGCGCTGACATCTGCCGCGCAATGTTCAGAGCGAGCCGTGAAGTGTAGGGATTTTGTCCGGGATTCTCTACAGCCAGCAGCCGCTCCGCAGCCCCGGCGGCATTGGATTTCGCCTGCTCCGTGAGCACAGCCGTCAGGCCCGTGACCCTGCCGGGCCCCTGATAGGATTCCAGCCACGTGGCGGCCGCGGCGGGATCGGCCTCGCTCCATTGCTCCATGGCGCGAAGGAAAGTATTGTCCTGCGGGGCATCGCCGGAAATGGGTCCGGTCAGCGCCGCGGCACGCTGAGGATCGCGCAGCACCGCGGCGTCCACGAAAGCGCGGGGATCGCCGGAGGCTCTGGCCCCGAGTTGCGGAATCAACTCCAGGGCTTCGAAGGGATCGCGCCGGGCCGCGGCCAGCATGATGCCATGTCCGGCATCCTTCTTTCGGTCGTCAGGCATTCGATTGATTGCCCCAAGTGCCGCCGCCTCGTCCTGTTCGGCATAACGCCGGAAGACGGTTTGTACTACGGAATCCTCACCGAGAAAGTCCCGGTCGGCTTTGCCCGCCGATGCCATGCTGGCCAGCGTTGCCGAGGGATCCAGTCGCACCCATTCCGGCCACGCGAGAATGAGAAGGCGGGCCGCGAACTTCTTCTTCTTTCCTGGCAGATTTGGATCCTGTAATTCCTGCATCACCGCACGGTCCAGGTCTGCGAACTCCCCGACACTAAAGTTCTCCAGCATTTCCCGCAGCATCTCCTTGCCGGCGGCGCTCTGGATCATCTCCAGGCCACCCAGCGACCGCAGCCATGCCTGCGCTCCCCCTTCGGGAAATGCCGGCGTTTTTTCCGAAGGCTGCTCCGACGGCAACGCGGCACCCGCACCGGTATCACGACGCTTCGCGAAACCTTGATTGCCGTCCCCCGTGCCTGGCAAAACGACACGAGGCTTCACCGGCGGGGTCCTGCCCGCCGGATGCCACCACCACCCCGCCGCAAAGGCCGCGGACAGCCCGAAAATGAATGTTAATGCGTGAAATTTCACGGCCGAGCCATAGGTCACGCTTCCGGACACAGCAAGTCATTCGACCGATACGCCCGAGGTCGAAGTGAGGCAGGGTTCACGAAATGTCCCCGATGCCCCCTGGAAATTGAAGGATGGAAAATGCACTCCGGCGCGTAACAGGGCACATGCCCCCGCACCAGACCATGGCCCGCGCCGCTTTCACCGCCATCGCCGTTCTTGCCTTCATGAGCAGCATTCCCGCCGCCCGTGGCGCGATGGAGTTCAATCGCGACATCCGCCCGATCCTGACAGCTCACTGCACGGCCTGTCACGGAGGAGTGAAAGCTGCCGGCGGCGTGTCTTTTGTGTATCGTGAGAAGGCACTCGCGGAAGGAAAATCCGGCAAACGCACGATCATCCCCGGACAGCCCGGGGCTTCGGAACTGATGGTCCGTGTGCAGTCGAACGATCCCGAGGAAATCATGCCAAAGCCGGACCACGGTCCACGGTTGAACCCGGAGGAAATTGCCCGGCTTGGGAAGTGGATCGAAGAAGGCGCGGCGTGGAGCGAGCACTGGTCGCTGGTGCCGCCGGTGGAACCTGAAGCACCAAAGTTGCAGGATGCGGCATGGGTACGGGCACCGCTGGATGGCTTCGTCCTTGAGCGGCTGGAGGCGGAAAAGCTGAGTCCCTCGCCAGCGGCTGGCGCCGCGGAATGGCTGCGGCGCGTTTCGCTGGATCTCACCGGGCTGCCGGCTTCGCCGGAGGAATTCGCTGCATTCAAAAACGATTTCTCCAGGGATGAACCGGCCGCCCGATCCGCCGCTGTGGACCGGCTGCTGGCGTCACCCGCATTTGGCGAACGCTGGGCGAGCGGGTGGCTGGACCTCGCGCGCTACGCGGACACTTACGGTTATGAAAAAGACCCGCACCGGAACATCTGGCCGTGGCGCGACTGGGTGATCCGCGCGTTGAATGACGACCTGCCGTATGACCGATTCACCGTGAGTCAGCTCGCCGGCGATCTGCTGGACAACGCGACCGCCGACGACCTGCTGGCCACCGCCTTTCACCGCAACACCCAGAACAACACCGAGGGGGGGACGAACGACGAAGAATTCCGGGCCACCGCCGTGCTGGACCGCGTGAATACAACGTGGACGGCATGGCAGGCGACAACCTTTGGATGCGTCCAGTGCCATGCGCATCCCTACGATCCGTTTCCCCACGAGGACTTCTATCGCTTCATGGCGTTCTTCGACAGCACCGAGGACACCGACCTCGATGACGACTTCCCGCGCTTTCCTGTCGCGAATGACACTGCCCGGCGCAACGACCTCGCGTCGCAGTGGCAGCAGATGAACCGCGACCGGCTGGCGCTCAACGCCCGCGGACTTGAGGTGGCGAAACTCGATTCCGCATGGCAGCCGATGGTTCCCTCAGCCATGAAATCCAGCGGCGGAACCCTAACTTCCTCATCCGATGGCCGGATCACTGCCGGGGGCACGCTGCCGGTGGGCGTTCACTACACGATCACGCTTCCCGCGGTTTCCGGAATGACGGCGATGCGACTCCAGATGTTCCCCGACAGCGAGGATCCCAAAAACTGGCCGGAGCGCGCCGCGGTGTTGTCGCATCTCACCGCCACGCGGGTGAAAAATGACGGCACCCGCACGGAGGTGAAGCTGCGGGAAATCATCGCGGACTTCCTCGCCGGACCGTTCGATCCGCAGGAGTCGCTCGACAAGGGTGCGGGCGGATTCGGCAGTTTTCCCGCCCTGTCAGGACCGCGCTGGTGCGTCGTGATCCCCGATGCCCCGCTCCCCGCCGGCGACGGTGCCGTGCTGGAACTTGGCCTGACACAATGCGCGTCCTCGAATGCCAATCAGCAGGCCTGCACGCTGCGCAACTTCACCCTCTCCTCCACCACCGCGGCGCACTGGACCACGCTGGTTCAGGACCCCGCGCGGGCGGCCGCATGGGACGGTTACCGCAAACTCCAGTCGGCGGTGAACAGCGCCTCCACCACAAAGGTGCCGGTGTTGACGGAACGTGCGTCCGCGCGGGACACCCGGGTGTGGATTCGCGGTAATCGCCTGACAAAAGACGCCAGCGTGACGCCCGGCATTCCGGCGAAGAGTCATCCGCCTTCCAGGGAAGGCCGGCTGTCGCGCCTCGACATGGCGCAGTGGCTCGTAAGCGATCGGAATCCGCTCACCGCCCGCGTCATGGCCAACCGCCTGTGGGCCGGCATGTTTGGACGCGGCATCGTGGAAACGCTGGAGGATTTTGGCACCAGCGGCGCGACGCCTTCCAACCAGAGTCTCCTTGATCACCTCGCGCTGCGACTGCGGAAACAGCACGCGTGGTCATTAAAAAAACTCCTCCGCGAAATCGCCCTCAGTGCCACCTACGCGCAGACCAGCCGCGCCGGAGCCGCACTCGCCGTTCGCGATCCCGGCAACGCCCTGCTCGCCCGCGGCCCGCGCCAGCGGCTCACCGCGGAAATGGTGCGCGACCACGCGCTGGCTGTCGCCGGATTGCTTTCACCGAAAATGTTTGGCCAACCCGTTTATCCGCCGCAGCCGGAAGGCGTCTGGAACACCGTCTATAGCGGCCAGAGATGGGAAACATCGCAGGGCGAAGACCGCTACCGGCGCGCCCTCTATACTTACGTAAAACGCACCAGCGGATACCCCGGCTTCCTCTTGTTCGATGCTCCTTCGCGCGACCTGTGCACCGCGCGCCGCATGCCGACGAACACCCCGCTTCAGGCGCTCGTCTCGATGAACGACCCAGCGTTCATCGAAATCGCCGCGGCCCTCGCGGGCCGGATGGAAAAAGCCGGCGGCACACCGGCTGAACAAATCGCCAGCGGTTGCCGGTTGATCACTCTCGAAGAGCCGCCCGCCCCGCTCGTGGCCAGCCTCACCAAACTCTACGACGGCGCGCTTGCCGACTACCGCGCCGCCGCCAGGCCCGGCGTGACACCCGAATCCGCCGCGATGGTGCTGGTGGCAAATACCCTTCTGAACACTGACCTCGCACTGAACCGATGATTACTCACCCCCTCCTCCACCGCACGCGCCGTCACTTTCTGCGCGACTGCTCCCTCGGTCTCGCCGGCATGTGGCTGGGTGCGCAGAGAACCTCCGCCGCTTCCGTGCTGGAAAAAGATCCGGCGCATCCGTGGCAGCCGGCCCAGCCGCACTTTGCCGCCAAAGCGAAACGCGTCATCTACCTCCACATGGCGGGCAGCCCGAGCCAGTTGGAACTCTTCGACTACAAACCGGAACTCACCAAACTCGACGGCAAGGACTGTCCGGCGTCCTTCCTCGCGGGCAAACAATTCGCCTTCATTCAGGGCGTTCCCAAAATGCTGGCCGGCCAATATCCGTTTTCGCAGCACGGACAAAGCGGTCAGTGGATCAGCGACCGTTTGCCGCACCTTGCACAGATGGCCGATGATCTGTGCATTGTGAAGTCCATGCACACCGATCAGTTCAATCACGGCCCCGCGCAGTTGCTGATGCACACGGGCATGGCGACTCCGGGCGGCGCGAGCTTTGGTGCGTGGTCCACCTACGGTCTTGGCTCAGAGAATGACAACCTGCCGGGCTTCATCGCATTAACGAGCGGCGGCAAAAATCCTGATGCCGGAAAAAGCGTGTGGGGCTCCGGCTTTCTGCCGAGTGTCTATCAGGGGGTACAGTGCCGCTCAGCCGGCGAACCGGTGCTGTTTCTTGCGGACCCGCCGGGCATTGACCGCGCGCTGCGCCGGCGCAGTCTGGACGCGCTGGCGGAAATCAATGCGCGCACGGCCGCGGAAACGGGTGATCCGGAAACGCTGACCCGCATCGCGCAGTATGAGATGGCATTCCGCATGCAGGTTCACGCGGCGGAGGCATTCGATTTGACCAAAGAGCCCGCGGACGTTCATGAACTCTATGGCACGGAGCCGGGCCGCGAATCGTTTGCCAACAACTGCCTGCTCGCCCGCCGCCTGGCCGAGCGCGGCGTGCGCTTCATTCAGCTCTTCGACTGGGGCTGGGACAGCCATGGCGCAGGCAGGGAGGAAGCACTCAACCACGGATTTAAAGGCAAGTGCGAGGGTATCGACAAGCCCTGCGCCGCCCTGCTGACCGACCTGAAACGCCTCGGGCTGCTGGAGGACACACTCGTCATCTGGGGCGGAGAATTCGGGCGCACTCCGATGCGGGAAAACCGCAACGGCGTCGAAATGGCGTTTATCGGGCGCGATCACAATCCCGGTGCCTTCACGCTCTGGATGGCCGGCGGCGGTGTGAAACCCGGCATCTCATGGGGCACGACGGATGACTTCGGCTATCAGGCGCTGGTGGACAAGGTAAGCCCTCATGATTTCCACGCCACCGCGCTCGCGCTGCTGGGATTCGATCATATGCGCTTCACCTATCCAAAGAGTGGCGTGCCCATGCGGCTGACGAATGTCACGAAGCCAGGGAGCCAGGCAGTTCGCGGCATCATGGCGTGAATCCAGAAATCCGGCCAGGAAAAGCTGTTCACCGGCGGGGTGAGTTCGCCAGGTGCGGGATAGCCGGAGGGAAAACCCGCACCACGTTAGGCCATTCCCGTTTTCAGGGTGATAAATGGCGGCTCCAACCCGCCACTCCCAGTGGCTGCGTCCACTGGCACCAGGGAGTAAGACGGCGGATTTTATCGTCGGGGTAGCCCAGCCATCCGGCCGAAGTCGTGTAGGCCGGATAACCGTCGCGTTCCAGCTCCGCGATGCGTTCGGCGCGGCCGGCTGCCCTGGCCTGCATCAGCGCCAGCGCCTCCCCGGGAGTCAGGGCATCGGTCAGGTAGCGGAAATCAATGCAGTCCACGAGCTGCTCCGGTGTGAGATCACTCAACAGACGCCACAGTGGTTTGCGTTCGGCCCTGGCGAGCAGATCCCACAGCGCATTTACCACGGCGGCTGAGTAGTCAGGACCGGGGTTCATCGCATCCGAGCCGTCGCATGATTTCGGATCGGGTTGACAGACATGGAGGCATCAGGAACCGGCAGCAGAGCGGTAATATTCCTGGAATGGACGCATCGCTCCCAATTTCCGCCCGGCGGGCAGGATCAGGGAAGACGAGCCAGAATGGATTCAACGGTCTCCAGGGCTGCGCTGATATCGTCCGCTGACACCATCAGATTCGTCACCGCACGGATGGTCTCCGGTCCGACGGCGAGGACACGCACGCCGGCTTCATCAAGGGCGCGCACGAGGGTGGCGGCGGGATGATTTTGTACGCGCACGAGCACGATGTTCGTCTGCACAGAGTCCGGATCGATTTCGATGCCGGGCATCCTGCTCAAGCCCTCAGCGAAGGCGCGGGCATTGGCGTGGTCGTCGGCAAGCCGGGCGCGCTGATGCTCCAGCGCGTGAAGCGCCCCGGCCGCGATGATGCCCGCCTGGCGCATGCCGCCGCCGAACATCTTGCGAAACCGCCGCGCCCGCTGAATGAATTCCCGCGTCCCGCACAGCGCGGAACCGACGGGTGCGCCGAGTCCTTTGGAAAAACACACACTCACCGAGTCGAAGTGCTCCGCGTATTCGCGCTCGGCGACGCCCGTTGCGACCGCCGCGTTCCACAGCCGCGCGCCGTCGAGGTGCAGCCGCAAGCCGTGCCGGCGGGACACGTCCGCAATTTCCCGAATGCGTTCCATCGGCCAGATGCTGCCGCCGCCGCGATTGTGAGTGTTTTCCACACACACGAGTTTCGTGGGCGAAAAATGCTGGTCGGCGGGACGGAGCGCGGCTTCCACATCCGCCGCGGTGAAGACGCCCCGTACACCGGGCAGGCAGCGGCACGTCACGCCGGCCAGCGCTGCGGGTCCGCCGGCTTCGTAATAATAAATGTGAGCATTGCCGTCGATGAGGATTTCATCACCGGATTCCGTGTGAACCCGCAGCGCCAGTTGGTTGGCCATGGTGCCGGAAGGCGTGAACACCGCGGCTTCCTTGCCGAGGATTTCCGCCACGCGCGCTTCAAGCCTCGCAACGGTGGGATCATCGCCAAACACGTCGTCGCCCACCTCCGCCCGGGCCATTGCCTCGCGCATTGCCGGCGTCGGCTGCGTGATCGTGTCGCTTCGCAAGTCGATGATCATGACGGGATGAAAGAGTCGTCCTATTTGTAGGCGGATACCGGTTTTGGCACGACGCCGAGTTCCTTGTAATTGAAGCCGCTTTCGAGCGGCTTATACGTGCCGACGATCTCCACACTGCGGGTGGCACTGATAGCGGATTCCATTCCCATGCCCCAATAGGCGGCGTTGATGATCAACCGGCGCAGGCCAGGATTCTCAAGGTCATTGCCGCTGCCCATGGTTGATTGAAACACGCGGGCCTTTTTGCCTTCGCTGGTCTGCCAGTGTTTGAACCACGCGACGGGCAGCGGCTCCAGTTTTGGATTCGGGGGATCGTCGTGTTTCCGGCCCATGAGAGGCTGCCCCCAGACCAGCGCGGTGCAGCCCGCGGGCAGACTCGTACCCTCTCTATAAGTCCGGTAAACGTCTGAGTTCCCCCAGATGTCGCTCACCCCTGTCAGGATAGGATGATCCTTCTGCTCTGGAACGATCGTGCCGCGGGTGGAGTCGGCGTGCCAGTTGCCATGGTGGCCCATGAAGGATCCGCCCAGCACATCGCTGCCCCAATCCACCTGCTTCCCGTTGATCTTGTATGGCAGGGCCGCGTGAAATCCGTGATTCCCCGTCCGCAGCGAAATAATGGGCTTTCCGGAATCGATATACTTAACAATCGTCTCCCTTTCTGACATGGGGAGCGTGAGCAGCCGGGGGAAGAAAATCACGAGATCGGCAGAAGCGAGAAGCTCCAATCCAGGAATGTGATGCTCTTTGAACTCCATGCCCTTCTCCGGATATACCGGCATCGTGGGATCGACCTCCCCCTTGTCGTTGACGCAGAACAGCACGATGCAGTCGAAGCCGTGGTGCGTGCTGAGAATCTTCGCCATCATGGGCATTGATTGCTCGCTGCGGTATTCCTGATCCGCCGCGATCAACACGACGCGCTTCCCCTTCCCCGGCCCGTCCCCCCCGGGCCAGGAAAGCCATTGTTCATCGTCAACGGCACGGGAAAGCCCGTGACCGAGGAATGAAATGATTGCGATCGAACAGAACAGGCGAGGGAGTCGTTTAGGCATGGCTTGGCTTGGCTTGGTGCTTGAAACTACTGCTTTGCCTGTCCGTGGAGCGCAAGCAATTTGCTCCTGATGAAGTCTGCTCGATTCGATGCTCACAGCCCCCGGAGGCTGAGGCCTGTTCGCAGCCGTTCCACCGCATATGATAACAGTAGAGAATTATTTGCGGCCTGGCTGGCCGGGCGGTGGAAATGCCGCAGCCGTGGAGGTGCTCCTGATCCGCGCACGCGGAGGCGGCTCCCGCTCACGACCGGGATACTCCACACTGTGCCGCGGCAGAGGGGTTTCGAAGGCGGCGCACCCCTAGCTTTTCGGAATCTCGTTTACCGTGTAGTAGGCTTTTTTGTGAAGCAGCAGTTGGCCGTCTTGCGCGGTGATTTTGCTGAATTCGAAGTCGTGGATGTGGTCCTCAATGATTTTGTCCAGGTGCAGATAGACACTGAGACCGTCGGCGGCGGGCGTGACTGCGGTGATGCGCGGGGTGGTCTGATCCACTTCCGGGCTGCCGTAGGCTCCGTGGTAGATGTGGGTGTAGGTGGTGACTGTGTAGGCGTCCGCTTTCGCCGCGGCTGCCTTGTCCACCGGTTTGGTGAAGGTGACGAGAAATCCATCCTTCCTGATGTTGATCTCTTTGACCTCAAACGGCACGACGCCATTCCAATCAATGCGCTGCAGCGCGAACGGCTCCGTTCCGCGCACCGGCCACTGACTGTTGGTGGTAAAGCCGCCAGCGATGAGCTGACCCTTCGGCGAGAATTCCACATTCATGATCCCCGACGCCAGTCCCTCCCGGAACGGATAACACGCGCCCTGCCACACACCGTTCACCAGTTCCGTCGTGGCACGCATGATGAGGCTAAGGCTGTAGTCGCCGAGGAAAATCTGGTCGTCGAAAGGGCCGAATTTGCCGCCGGTTTTGTTCAGTCGGAACCCGGAGATCGAGCGGCCCATTTTGATGTAAGGGAACTTCACCGCTGGCGGCACCAGTTCCTTCACGCGTTTCTTTTCCACGCCCATGCGCGAATCACTGTTTGGTTCGAGTGCGGGCGCTTTCATTCCCGGGACGAAAGGATACCAGTTGTAGCTCGCGGGATGTCCAAGAAAGCCGCCCTCTTTCAGGTGCTTCAGGGAACAGCATCCGTTCCATGGCCCCTGGCTCTCGATGACAAACATCGCTCCCTCCGCATTCGCGCCCACGCCGCCCGGGCTGCGCAGCCCGCTGCACACCGGAATCATCTTTCCCCCGGGCGTCACCTTCACCGCCCAGCCGCGGAACAGATTGTGCGATTCATAGGAACCGCTCAACCCCAGAGCGACCCAGATATTGCCCTCCGGATCGGGCTTGGAGCCAAACGCAAATTCATGCCCCTCGGCGTAGCCCCAGTTGCTCGTCAGCGCGTCATAGTTGTCAGCAACCCCATCGCCATCGGTGTCGGAAATGCGCGTCACTTCCCCCCACGTTGTCGCCATCATCGCCCCGTCCTTCCAAGCGAGCGAAAAGATCTCATCCTGACCGCTGGCGAACAAATGATAGTCCGGCTGCGGCGGGGAATCGAACGCACCCTTCACGAAATAGATGTCTCCCCGTCGCGTCCCCACGGCGAGCCGCCCATCAGGAAGCGCCTCCAACCCGCCCGGGCGCATCGGCACCGTGGATGGAATCGGGATATTGACGATCGGATAATACTTCGCCTCTTCCGCTGCCGTGCCCCACATTTCTCCGAGGTCTTCGTCGGCGCGGAGGTGCATTGAGAAGGCGATGCTCGCGATAGCGATGATGGAGCGGGCGTTTACCATTGGTATTCGAGGGTGAGGATGGAGCGGTCTTTGGGCAGGGTCAGAGGAATCAGGACCTCGCCGGAGGTGCCGTCGCGGACGATTCCCTTGTGGTCACTGGTGATGCGGAGTTGCAGCGGTGCGATGGTGAAACTACGGTCGGATTGCGCAGTGATACTCTTGCCTGCGGCGGCGCGGAAGTAGAATGGAGTTTGCACGCCGGGCGTGTCGAAACGCAGGGTGCGCTTGAAGTAGACTTTGCCGTCTTTGTCGGGCACGTCCTCGAAAAAATCCTCCACGGCAATGTCGCCGTAGTGGTAAAGGAAAG
>JANNVM010000408.1:0-18209 GCA_031414455.1 Verrucomicrobiota bacterium | reverse complement strand
GGCAGACTCAGAATTCTCAACGTCTGCTTTCCATTGTCGCTCCCGGAACAGGCCAGCAATTGTGCCTGATGTGAAAATGCCATCGATCCCCATTCTCCTCTCAAAGCCTCATGGGTCAGCTCGGCGCGTGTATTCACATCGAACAATCGGACGGATCCACCCCGTCCGATTCTGGCCGCGAGGTGCCGGCCATCCGGGGAGAGCGCCAGCCCGTGTATTTCCTCTCCTTGCGCCTGCAGGAATGTGAACAGTTCGTCACCGCGGGAGCGCTGCCAGAGATAGCGCCATTCCCAGCCGCGGAGGTCTTCTTCGCCGGCTCGGGGGCGGGGTCGGTCGAGCAATTCGCGGGCGCGACCGAGATGGAACTCGTTCAATGCCTGGTCGGCCAGGTTCATGTCCGAATCGTAGGCCAGCAATTTGGCCCGGCGGGTTTCGAGTTCTGCCTGCTGACGCAGTCCCGCCTCGTTGGCACGGGCCGATTCTGCGCTTCCCTGTGCCGTGATTGCCTCCTCGCGGGCCGTCGTCGCTTCAACCGCCTGCCAGGCACTGACGGTGGTGCCGGCGACGAGCGCGAGAGCCACCGCGGCGGCGGCGGAGACGGCGAGTTTGTTTCGCTGCCAGGCTTTCTGGAGCTTGTAGGCCACGCTGGGCGGGCGGGCGATGACCGGCTCGTGGGCGAGGTGACGCTGAATGTCGGCAGCCAGTCCATTGGCCGTTTCGTAGCGGCGTGCGCGGTCCTTCTCGAGGCACTTCATCACGATCCAGTCGAGGTCGCCCGCCAGTTGGTGCAAAAGGGTTCCCGCCTCGGTGTGGCGCTGATTCCCCACGGTAACCCGGGCCTCGCCCGGCAGCGTGTTCAGTTTAGTACTGGGGCGTTGCGGTTCCTTTTCCCGGATGATCCGTCGCAGGGCGTCCAGTCCACCCCGCATCATTTCCTTCGGGTCGAAAGGCGTCTGACCCACCAGCAGTTCATACAGCAGCACGCCGAGGCTGTAGATGTCGGCGCGGGTATCGATGTCCAGCCCGCTGATCTCCGCCTGCTCGGGACTGATGTAAGCCGGTGTGCCGATGAACTGCGTGAACAGCGTTTTGTCCGTCAGCTCCTGCTGCGTGGCCTTGGCGATGCCGAAGTCGATGACCTTCGGCACCGGCACGCCGTCGTGCAGCGTCACCAGAATGTTCGACGGCTTGATGTCGCGGTGGATGATGCCCTTCTGGTGCGCGTGCTGGATCGCCTGGCAGACTTTGATGAAGGGGTCGAGCCGCTCCCTCGTGGAGAGCTGGTTTTGATCACAGTAGTCGGTGATGCGAATCCCGCGGACCAGTTCCATGACGAAGTAGGGCCGTCCGGTATCCGTCACATCGGCATCGTAGATCCGGGCGATGTTGGGGTGGTCCATCATGGCGAGGGCCTGACGTTCGGCCTCGAAGCGGGCCACGACCTGCCGGCTGTCCATGCCCAGCTTGATGATCTTGAGCGCGACGCGGCGCTTCACCGGTTCGCGCTGCTCCGCCATCCACACTTCCCCGAATCCGCCCTCACCGATTTTTTCGAGCAGCTTGTAGCGGCCAATCATCCGGGCGGGAGCACCTTCGGCACCGGGTGTGGCGAGTGTCACGGGAAGAGCCTCGCGTTCCGGAGAGTGGGTGAGGAATCCGTCGCCGCCGAAATAGCCTTCCAGCAGGATGTCGAGCCGGGCGCGCAGGGCGGGATTGTCCTGACAAACGCCGTCAAGGAACGCGGCCCGCTCCGCCGCGTCCGGCTTTTGCACCGCCAGTTCGAACAGCGCTTCTTCGAGAGTTGGTTTGGATTCGGTCGTCATCGTGTCGCGGGCGGCGGGAGATCTTTCCTTCAGTGCGCCGTTTTGCCGGCAGAACGATCAGCCATTCGGAAAACTCTGCTTCAGTTCCGCATACAGCCACGAGCGGGCGTAGGCCCAGTGCCGCCGCACCGTCGGCTCCGAAATGCCGAGGGCGTCAGCAATCTCCTGATGCTCCATGCCGGCGAAGTAACGCAATTTCACAATTTCCGCCTTTTGCGGCGACTCGAGTGCCAGCTTCTCCAGGGCGTCATGAATGGCCAGCACGGTGTCGTCCGCGTCCTCCGTGGCGATGGTCACGTGTTCCATGTCCACGCGCTCCAGTGCGCCGCCGTGCCGGATGCGGCCCTTCTTGCGCGCCCGGTCCACGAGGATGCGGCGCATGGCCTCTGGCCGCGGCCCCGAAGAAATGGCCTTGGCTGTTCCATGCCTTCTGATCGTCAGGCCCGCCGAGCCTAAGCCATGCCTCATGCACGAGCGCCGTGGCCTGGAGCGTCTGCCCTGGCATTTCCTGCGCCATCTTCGCCGCCGCCAGTTTGCGCAGTTCTTCATAGACCAGCGGGAGCAATTGATCCCCGGCCTGCGGATCACCCGCGTCGATGGCGCTGAGCAGGAGCGTAACTTCGGACATGGGCGCGATGATAGCGAAACGCGGACGGAAGCAAGCCTGCGGTTATCCGGACCGGCACCGGTTTGTTAACACCAGCCAACAGCGGGCGGGCCGGTGCAACTTCCCGCCGGCCCGCCGGAAAGAAAAAAGATCCAAAGAAATGCGAATCCGTGGCGGGTTTGGATGCGAAACAGAGCACTGGAGAATGGGCGGGCCAACCGCACAGCCCGCCACAGCCGTCAAAAACCGGCCAACCATCCACCCTGACTAACACCATGACAATCATCGCCGCCAGCTTCCGCCGCCTCACTTTCCGCCGTACTCGTGCCGCCCGCAGCGCCCCGTCCGTGGACGATCAAGGCGTCACCGCCCTCATCGAAGCCAGAGTCCCGGGCTTTCCCGAATATGTCCTCATTGATCCCGGGCTTGCCACGGGAAGTGCGGTGGTCTGGAACCCCGCGCTCGGACGCTACGTTTCCGGTGCCGTCCAGCGGGGCGAACTGCTGCGCATCACCGGAGGGGCCGCGGGCACGACTCTGGGGTTCGTTCAATCCACCGCTACCTGTCCAACGTTGAAGCTTCCCGTCTCCGGCACCGGATATTGCAACACCAGCATCTCCGTAACCCGGAACACCACGGTGAAGCAGATCACCCTGCGCGTCAGCTCTCCAACGAATGCCAGGGACGTCTATTCCTCACAAAAATCCGTCCCCATCGTCAGCGCGAGGCAGTCCTGACGGGATTCGAAAGGGAGGCCGCGGGCCCTTTCGGCAGCGCGAACGGCACAGACCATGTCAGCCGGGGCTCACGAACCGGGTTGGCATCCGGGTAATTCAGGAGGCTTGAAGGCCCGACCCTGAGCGGCATGCCCTCCAGTCTATTCCAGGCACAGGAACCGGGGGGGGCCGGCGGAGTAGCGGGGATTTACACCCGATGAGCGCAACCGCAGTGCGGGGCGGGTTCGCAAAGTGCGGGTTCGCCGGAGGCAAATCCCGCAACACATTCCGATCACACATTCCGATCACACCAGAAGTTCCCGGATCGGCTCATGTGCCGGGTCGGCGATGGGGAGCTTCTGGCCGCCGATGAGGAAGTGGCCGCTGCTCTTCACGCCGAGGGCGGCGAGATAGGTGTGGAAGAGATCACCGGTGTCCACCTGGCGGTCGGTGACTTCGGTGCCGTTGTCGTTGGTTTTGCCTATCACCGCGCCGGGAACGATGCCGGCACCGCCGAGGCAGATGGACCACGCTTTGCTCCAGTGGTCTCGACCGTAGAGGCCGTTGATGTTGGGGGTGCGGCCAAACTCTGAGAGCACCACGACAAGCGTGTGCTGGAGAAGGCCGCGCTGTGCGAGGTCATCAATGAGCGTGGCGAACGGGCGGTCGAAATCGCCGAGCTGCTCGTAGTGAAAATTGAAGTTTTCGTTATGGGTGTCGTAGTTGGAATGCGTGACCTGCACGCAGGTGATGCCCTTCTCGATAAGGCGCCGTGCGAGCAGACAGTGGCGGCCAAAGTCGGAGTCGCCATAGCGGCCGGCGTCGGTCGGCGGCTCTTTTTTGATGTCGAAGACTTCGCGCTGCTTCATGAGTTCCTGCGCCTGCTCGAATGATTGCGTCCATGCCTCCGTCTCGGCAGTGCGGCGGCGCAGGGCGAAGCGATCGTTGACCTTGCGGCGAAGATCGTTGGCACAGAGCACGCAGTTTTCCGCCAAACTGTCAGGGCGCTGCGTGTGCTGCGGCGGGTTGCCGTTGCCGAGCACGATGCTGGCATATTTCGGACCGAGATAGGCGGAGTCGGCGCTGCGTCCGCCGCCGCCGCCGGGGGAGATGACGATGTGCCCTGGCAAGGAACGGCCGGCGGTATCGAGCGCCTTCGCCGTCACCGCGCCGAGTTCCGGATCCTGCACGCCCTCACGTTTCCGGCGACCGGTCATCATGAGAACGTGGCCTTTACCGTGATCGTCTTCATGAGTGTTAATGCCGCGCACGAGCGAAAGCCGGTGCATTTGTTTCGCGGTGTGGGGAAGCAGTTCACAGATATGAACACCGGGCACGGAAGTCGGGATCGCGCGGAAGGGACCACCGGTTGGCGTGCCGGGTTTGGGGTCCCAGCTTTCGAACTGACTCAGCCCGCCCGCCATTCGCACGATGAGCAGCCGCTTCTGCTGGCTGGCCAGTTCTGCGGCGACCGATGGTTTTGTGAACAGGCCGAGTCCGGCGAGTGCTGCCGTGCCCATGAAGGCCCGGCGGCTGAGAACATGTTCCGCGGTGCGGCAGGAGTAGGTGCAGGATTTCATGAATGTGGCGGGGACTTCCCAGTCCCCCGTTTGGTTGATGGCCGGGGGACTGGAAGTCCCCGCTACTAATGGCGGAAGCGAAATTCAGTCGAGGTCAGCAGGGCCCAAACGGCGTCCGTCAGGGCGGCGGTCTTTTCCTGCGGCGGGCGGGCCGCGAGGATTGAGGTGATGTCGTTTGTCTCCTCCGCCGCTGGAAGGCGGGTGAAGACAGTCAGATACAGTTCCTCAGCCACTTTGCCGGGTTCAACGATGGCGGCGAGACGTGCGGCGAGCGGGTTCGCCCAACTGCGGAGCGCGCCGGCATTCTCAAAATAAAGCACCTGATCCGCGGTGGCAAAGAAATCCGTCTGCGGCTGACCGGCGCTGTTGGCGAAGAGGCTCACAAATTGAGTTTCGTGCGGCTTCACTTTCTCGCCGGCCAGCGCCCCAATGGCGGCGGCGCGTGCGGCCTGTTTGGCAGGATCGGCTTTGTCGGCGTCCGTGGGTTTGTTCTTTTCATCCCACTCTTTGACCGCACTCTCATGCAACTGCGCCATGGTCCCGGTGACTTTCAAAATGCTCCAGCACAACTGCTCAGGCGCGAGCGGCGTGAGATTTGTCAGGCCAAAAGTGCGACCCTCCACGGCAACGAACGATTCCCGCGCTTCCTCCAGCGAAACGGGAGTCGTGACGGTCTTCATCGAGGCCTCCTCACCATCCGGCGGCACGGACGCCTCCACTGCTTTGGTGTATGCGAGAAGCGCGCGCACTTCCGTAAAACGCTGCGCGGCCTGGTGGGCGGCAATGCGGGCCCCCTGTTTGGCGACACCGGCTTCCTTCAGCTTCTGCATGGCGCCGGCCAGTTGCTTTTTAGACTCGTCAGCCGCGGGCTTTTTGGGCTCTGCTGCGAGCCGGGCCGCTTCGGATTCTTTGGCTTTGGTTTCGGCGGCGGCTTTCTTTTCGGGAATGGCCTTCGCCGCGGCGGCTTCATCGGCCATCGCTTTAGCCAGTTTGTCCTGGAAAGTCTTCACCGCGGCGGCGATTTCCTTGTCATCCGGCGTAATGACTCCTGCGGAGGTGCCGGCTTCCGCGGCGGTGCGGAGTTTGGGAATGGCTTCCGCGAGCGAGCGCTGCGTCGCCTCCGTCTGCTGCCAGTCACTCTGCGCAGCGGCAGCGGCTTTAGCGGCGGCGGTGTGAGCAGCGGCGGCTTTATTCCACTCAGTGAGGGCAGGCTGAAAGGCGTGATGCGTCTTCTCATAGGCCTCGCCGCATTCGGTGAACGCCACGCCAAGACGATCGCTCTCCTCTTTGAGCCGCGCGGCGGCCACGTCCAGTTCCGGCAGCTTCGCGGCGAGCCCTTCGCTGCCGGCGGCAGGTGCCGCCGCGGGATCGAAGGCCTGAGCAAACGTTTTTGTCAGGGCCAGTTCCTGAACGAAACCGCGCAGGTCGAATTTCATCGCCGCGACCTCGTTGCCGAGGAGGTCCAGCACTGCGGGATGCGCCGGCGCATTGGCGGAGTGCATCAGGTCCGGTGGCTCGACGAGGCAGCGGCCCATGACCATGCCCCAGAGACGGTTGGCGAGGTTGCGGCTGAAGTCGGCGTCGCTCACCAGCGACTCCATGAGCCGCGCGCGGCGGCTGTATTTGGGAACGGGGCGCACGGTCTTGTCTTTGTCGTTCGGCGCGACAATCCACTTCTCCGCGTCCGCGATCACCGGTTCTTCGATTTCGATTCCGCCCGGCAGCCGCGGACGGGAGGCACCGGTGACTTTGGTAAAAACAGAACTCCATTCCGCTTCGCCCGCTGCCTGTTCAGCGACGAACCCGGGCTTGTTCGCGTCCGGCTGGAAAAGCGACGTGCGGCCAAAAAACGCGAGCAGCCCGTGGTAGTCACGCTGAAAGTAGTCGTCAATGCGCGGGTGATCGTGGCACTGCGCGCAGGCCATGTCGCGGCCGAGAAAGAGGCGTCCGGCGTCACGGGTGAGAAGATTCGGCTCCGCCTGGCGCTCCAGCATCCAGCGGGCGACAGGCCGGGTTTTTTCGTCGCTGCCGTCAGTGGTGAGGATTTCCCTGACAAGCTGGTCCCATGACTTCCCTGCGGCGAGCGAATCCTCCAGCCAGCGGCGCCAATCGGCTGACTTGGTGTGCAGTTCCGCGCGGCGCTCCATGAGCATGACATCCAGTTGCACGGCGAGATGGCGGATGAATTCCCCGCTGCCTGCCAGCGCAGCGACGAGCTTTGACCGTTTGTCCGGAGCCGCGCCGGCGAAGAATGCGCGGGCCTCGTCTGCTGTCGGCGGCATTCCTGTCAATGCCAGCGCGACACGGCGGAGAAACTCGGCATCGTCTGCGACCGGAGCCGCCGGGCCGTTGCGGGCGGCGTCCATCGCGGCATCCACTTTTACATGGAGGGGCTCCGCCGCGGCGGTGAGCGAAAGCACCAGGGCCATAAAAGCCCCCCCGGTGACCCGGATCACTTTCAAAGCGAGTAAAGGGACCGATGCGCGAAGGGGGAACGCGCGGCGGGTTGCTGCTGCCATAGTGAGTCAACGGAGGCCTCGCGGGCGTTCTATCTCCGCGTTCACCCGCATCAGTCACCCGCCCGGGGATTCGCTTGCACGCGGAAGGCGGGGCTCCTTACTGGCGCCCACATGGACCAGCCGCCGCCCCCCGCCACCACCGACCCTTCCTCCCTCGTGGAGGTGCGATCGTACTTTGTGAGGAAGAGAAATGCTCTCGTGACCCGGGCGCAGTTCGGGCCGATCTTCATGGATTTCTACCTTCACGCGGCGGACCACGGGCTGCGACTCGCGGAGTCGCTGGACGGGATGATGAAGGAGGCCCTGGTCGGCATGGTGCTGCATTTGGCGGCCAAACCGCGGAGTGAAGAACACGCCTGGACAGTGAACTTCCACCATCCGCACGCAAACTTCTTCGTCACTGGCGACAGCAAACTGGGGACGGTAACGGGGCGGTGCTTCACAGAGAACGTGAGACTGCTGGAGCAGCAGATGTTTTACGCCCAGGAGATGAAGACGGGCCTGCCGCTGCGGCAGAGCGCAGTGGAGTTCACGGGCGTCAGCTTTCTGCGCGCCGTGGAGCAGTTCTATGCGCAGAGCGAACAGCGCATGGGACGCTACTTCGAGCACGCGGACGAAGACTACGTGTTCGTCAGCGCCCAGCCCGACTGTGATCTGGACTGGCTCATGGGCCTGACCGACGAGAAGATTCGCGAACTGGACAAGGACGAGGAACTCAGTCTGCTGGAGACACGCACCTGCCGCTGGGATTGCGGCTGCACGACGGAGAAACTTCACGCCGCGCTGCTGCCGCACGCGCTGCGCGACATTGATGGAATCTTCGCAGGTCAGGAGGTGCTCAAGGCGACCTGCCCGCGCTGTGCCCGGCGATACTTCATTGACCGCGAACAGCTCGAAGCCTGGGTGGCGTCCCGCGAAGCCTGACATGATCGCCGTGGGCATAGACCATGGCGCAGTGCGCATCGGCGTGGCGGCCTCCGACGCCCTGGGAATGCTGGCGCATCCGGTGGAGACCGTGGCGGCTCAGCCGCCGGACGCGGCACTGCGGCGGCTGGCGGAAATCATTATCCAGCGCCGGGCGGAATGTGTCGTCATGGGGCTGCCCATCCGTGAAGACGGCACCGAAGGCACGGCGGCGGCGAAAGTGCGGCGATTTGCCGAACGGCTCGCAGTCCTGCTGCCGGCGGGGATGCCTGTCGAATTCCAGGATGAATACGGCAGCACGAAGACTGCAAGCGAGCAGCTCCGTGCTGCAGGCCGCCGGACGCAATGGCACCGGCCGGTAATTGACCAGGCGGCCGCCGTCGTCATCCTCCAGGACTGGCTTGATGCCGCGGCGGCGAAAGAACCCCCAAGCGGGATATCCCCGTGATAAGGCACTGCTGGCAATGCCTCCTCCGCCTTATGCGCCGGTGGTCGCCAGTGGCCGCGGCGCTTCTCGCGCTGGCGCTGGCGGTGCGGCTGACGTTGCGGGACACGGTGGCGTGGGCGGCACCGGCATTCTATGCGCTGCCGCTGCCGGTTCACATCGCGTGCTGGTTGTTTCTCGCAGGCCTGTGGTGGGGGAAAGCACGGCGCATGGCATGGCTGGGTGTGTCCCTTGCCGCCGGATGTGCAGTGATGTGGGCAGTGGTTTCGCACTCGCTGTGCCGGACATTTCCCGGCGTGACCCAGCGGGGGCCGCGGGTGTTTTTCTGGAACATCGCTCACACGCACACCGTGCCCGCAGCGCTGCATGAACTCATCACCGAACTTGATCCTGACGCGGTCGTTCTCGCGGAGTCGGAGCAACTGGGCGCGGCGCGATTTGCTGAACTGACGAAGCGGCATCCGGGATTCAAAGCCATCGAATTGAAAGACGGTGTGGCCTGCCTTGTGCGCGGCAGTTTTTCGCCGCCGGCCTCACGGCGACTCGCGCCGCTGGCATGGGTGAATGTGGTGGAGGCGACCTTTACCCGCGTCCCCGGCGAATGGCGGCTGTGCCTCTCAGACATTGATCCATGGCCGCCACTGCCGCGTGACGCGCTGCTTTCTGAAATCCACCGCACTGCCGCCGGACACCCGAGAACGATCATCGCCGGAGACTTCAATACACCACTCGACTCGGTGGGTTTCGATGCCTGGCGCGACACGCTGCACCATGGGTTCGCCGATTGCGCGGCGTGGAGCGGGCCGCTGGAAACCTGGGGGTTCGGAATGCCGTTGCTGGCCATTGATCACATCTGGATGTCGCCGGATCTGGTGCCGGTGTCGGCCCAAAAAGGTGCGCGGCTGGCAAGCGATCACTCATGGCTTCTGGTGGAGTGCGGCGTGCGGACGCCGTGAGCAACGCCCCCGCTACTTCAGCTTATCCGGTTTCACTTCCTTGTGTTTGCCGTCGAAGGCACGCGCGAGTTTGCGCAGGAACTTTTCACCTTCCTGGCCCTCCGCCGAATCCGAGTAAATGGAGATGGTGTTCACCGTCAGCTTGGACGTGGTGCCCATGATGGTTTTGTACTTCCCGTGGATGAGTTTGATGAGATCATCCTTGTCCATGGGCTTGTCCTCTTTGGGATCCTTGGTTCCCGGGGCCCCGTCGCTGAGGACATAGAGTGTGGTGGGCTTGCGCTCAAAGGCGGCGACCATCGCGAGGTCAATCCGGCTGCCGCCCTCAGTGCCGGCGAGTTCCTTTACGTCATTGGGTTCCAACGGCACGTAATCAATGCCCTGATTGTCCTTGCCGGCCCGTCCGTATTTTTCCGTGCGGGTGCGTCCAAAGTCACCGCTGCCTCCGCCGTAGTAGCCTTCGAGAAACCGGACGGCCTCGTTCTTGTGCTCCTTGCTGGCGGGCACACTCTTCGGTTTGAAGATGTCGCCGTTGGTGCCGAAGCAGATGAGATTAAAGTTAGTCCTCTCCGGCATGGCCATGATGACCGCTTTCAATTCCCGCCGCACCGTGGCGATTCCCTCAGGCTTAAGGTTGGTGCGCATACTGCCCGAGGTATCGATGCAGAAGATAATATTGTTGCCGCTGGAGATGAGGCCAAGAAAATTGGCGGTGAAGCCGGCACCGCTGCCGGGACCAACACCAGGGCCGGTTCCAGGGCCCCGCCCGATGCCATTGCCGCCGCCGAATCCGCCGCCGGTGCCGGGAGTGCCGCTCATCATGCCGGACGTGACGGCAATGTTGCTGAAGTCCTGAATGGTGGACTGCGTGTTGGGAATGGAGATCGAGCTGGGTGCGGCAGAGGACAGTTTCATCGCGGGCGCACGATTCACCATCATGCGCTGCTTCTGCTTTTGAATCTGCGTATTCCCGTCCGTGCCGCCGCCGCCGCCGCTGAGGAAATCAATATTTTCCGGATCACCGCCGACCTGCGTCCGCCAGATGATGAGCAGAGCGATCACGGCGAATAACGCATGGACGAGCACGCTGATCGTGAACGAGCCGCCACCCACGCGCTCCCAATAGCGGGCGAACGGTCCTTTAGGGGCCGGTTCCTCTTCGACTTCGAGGAGTTCGGTATCGGATTCGGTGTCCATGACGGATAAAAGGGTGGATGGTGAACAGGTCCGGTTGAGATCCGGACGATACGTTGCTGCTGACAGGGACGCCGCAGGGTCGCGGCTTCCTGGAGAAAAAGAAAGGCGGGACTATTCCTCGCCCACGGAGAAGGTCACGTTGCCGATTTTGGCGAAGCTCATGGCGTTCATGACGTTGGTGACTTTCTCCCACGGCGTATCCGGCTCCGCGGAGATGGTGACCACGATGGGGGTGGGTTTCTCGCCGCCCTCTGCCTTCGCCTGGGCCTGAAGCCGGGAGAAATTGCGCTTCAGTTCCTCCACCGTAACCGGTTCGTCGTTGTGCGCGATTTCACCGTCCACATCCACCGCCACCTGCTCTTCCATCGGCGTAGCGGCATCCGGATCAATACTCTGCTCCTCCGAGGGCAGCGTCATCTTCAACTCTGTCTCCACCTGACGGTCGCCCGCCTTGATCATGAAGAAAAGCATGATCACGAAAACGACGTCAATCATGGGCGCGATTTGGAATCCGAGTTCCGGATCCTGGTGCTTTACGTGGGTTCGTCTCATGGTGGCGTTATTTGTTGTGGGTCGCGAAGGCGACTTTAGCCGTCACCTGGCCGACGACCTGCATCGCGGCATACACCTCTTTGGCGGGTGCCTCCCGGTCGGCGCGGAGCAGAATCTCAAGGCGGCTGCCGCCCGCAGGATGCGGGATGGTGTCCGCAACCTTCTTCAGAGCCTCGACAAGCGCCTCACGGTCTTCCCATTCCTGACCGTTGTAGAGCAGCAGGGCTTTTCCTTCGGTCTTATTCCAGCGCAGATTGACCGTGCGCTGATTGGTGTCAGGTTTACGCGGCGCGGCATCCGGGGCGACCGCGAGCTTGATGGTACTGTCCAACTGCTCGACCTGCGCCGTGGTGATGCTCATGAAGAAGATCAGCAGCACCAGGAGCACGTCAACCATCGGTGCGACCTGGAACTCCGGCTCTCCGCTTTCTATGGAACCTCCGCCGCTGGCCATGGGGTGAGTAGGTAGGGATTAAGTGTGAAATGCGGGCCGCGATCAGGCCTGGGCGGGAGCCTCGGCACCGGCACCCTCAACCCACGCCGGAGCGTTGGCATAGAGTTCCTGATCGCCGACGTGGACGCCTTCGGCGAGATGATAGGGATACTTGCGGAAGAGATTGCCCACTTCGTTCTCGACTTCATGGATGGCGCCCTGGAGCCGGTTGCGCATAAAGAAGAATCCCATGAACGCCGGAATGGCGATAAAGAGACCGGAAGCCGTGGCCATGAGCACCTCACCGATAGCCTCGGAAAGGCCGGCGGTGTTCTGAGTAGCCCCGCCCTGGCCGAGTTCACCGAAGGCCTTGATCATCCCGATAACCGTTCCGAGCAGACCGACCATTGGCGTGCAAACACCGATCACCGAGAGATAGGAGAGACGGGTGCTCTGCCGGGATTGCTCACGGCCAACTTCGGCGAGAACTCCGTCTTCGGTGGCGTCCTTGCCGTCACCGACATTGACGAGGCCGGCGCGGACGACGTTGTTGAAGGCACCGGGATTGTCCACGCAGGCCTGATAGGCTCCGACGTAGTCACCGGCGCGGAAGAAGTTGCGCTGCTTCTCCACTTCCGACTCGGGCATCATGCGCTTGAGGCTGGAGCGCTGAGCCCCGTCAATGATGAGCCAGACCATGGCGATGGAGAAACCGGCAAGGGGGATCATGACGACGCCGCCAAGCACGAGCATGTCCCAGAGGGTTTTCTCTTCCCATGTTTTGTGCTCGGCAGCGGCGGCGAACGGCGCGGTGAGCAGCAGGAAAAAGGCGGCGAAGGACAGGGAGCGGAAAAAACGGCTGGCTTTCATATAGTGTCGTTATCAATTACAGTGTTTGGAAGATTGGGAGCGGGATTGTTTCGGGAATAGTTCTAAAGGGAATCAGGCTGCTCTGTCGAATGGATTTATTTCTCTTCGGCTTTCGGTTCGGCAGGGCCGGTCTTTTCCGGCCCGGCCACACCGCCCGTGAGCGCCTTGTCCACGTCCTCCTTGTCCTTCGCAGCGCCGGCGGCTTCGGGAGTGTCCTTGTAGCGGGCAATGATGATACCGAGAGCACGGGAGGCGTCGGCGAGGCGGCCGAGACGCATCAGGGAACGGGCGGCACCGAGTTCCGCCACCGGCATCAACTGCCCCTGAGAACCGTAAAATACAGGCACCTGGAGGTAGGCGTCAAGGGCCTCCAGATAGTTCTCCTGCTTAAACTTAATATCGCCAATGAGGATGTTGAGGCGGGCCAGCGTGGCCGAATCCTCGGTGCCTTTCACAAGGCTCTCGGCCTTCTTAATGGCGGGGCCGGTCATGTCCTTTTCAAAGCTGGCGAGGGCATCCATCATGCCCACACCGATCTGAAAAGAACTCGGCAGAGTCATCGTGCGCAGTTCCGTCAGCGTCTTGTCCGCCTCCTGCTCTTTCTTCTGGCGGATCTGGCATTCGACCAGGAGCAGCGTCGCCGGCACATACCAGGAGCCGGGTTTGTCCTTCCAGTTGACATGAACGGACCGGACTTCGGAGGCTTTGGCGAGCGCTTCCGGATACTTCTGTTTTAAAATAAGGGCGAGGGCCTCGTTCAGTTCGTCCGGATAGGGCCAGTCCACGCGCACCACGCCGGACGCGGGGATGCTCTGAATGGACTCGGAACCGTTAGGGTTTTTGATTTTCCTTTGCAGATTCGAGCCGCTGAGCGTGACTTCGCTCCATTCAACATCGGCACCGTTCTGGAAATAAAGCCGCTGCGCGGAGGCGGAGCCGGTGAAGGCGATGGCGGCGAGGAGGATCAGACCTGTTTTCTTCATACCCATGGGATTGTTGTGCGGGATTGACGCGGACTACAGGAGGGCCTTGAGCCGGGCTTTGATTTTGTCGAAGTCTTCGAGACCCTTGAACTTTTCGGCGTTCTTCGGGTTTTTGGGCTCATCGCCCAGCGCCTCGCGATACACGGCCTTGGCGTCTTCAAATTTGCCCATGGCTTCCTTCGTTTCTCCGGCGCGGAGGTAGCCTTTGCAGGCCCATTTGGCAGCCTTGCTGAACGACAGATACATGCGCTGAAATTCGTTATAGGCATCCGCATACGCCTTCTGCTTGAATTTGCACTCCCCCAGAATCCATGTGGCTTCGGCCCTCGCCTCGATTGGATAGGATTTGTCGCCGGCCACTCCCTTGATCGTTTCTTTGGCTTCCTCCAGCTTGTCGGTCAGATACTGCACCCGGGCTTTGCCGAGGAGGGCCTCACCATATTTGGAGCCGATGTGCTCGTCCGTGGCGAGGGTGTATTTCTTCAGCGCCGCCTCGTAGTCTTTCGCATCCGAGGCGATGTCCCCGAGACCGACGCAGGCCCAGTCGAGGAAGAGGGAATTCGGGAAGAACTGGAGCAGACGGTTAAAGCAGGCGGCAGCGCCTTCCTTGTCGCCCTCCTTATAGAAATTGTCGCCCACCTGAGCAAGCATGGCGGAACTGTAGTCCGCGGGTTTGAATTCCGTGACGAGCTGCTTCATGAGCGCTTCGGAACGCTTCGGACTGGTGTCCACGATGTACTGCCCCTTCTCGTCCTTCTTCGGGCGCACTTTGCTCTCGAGGTATTTGTAAAGCTGGGCCTTCACATAGACGAGGCGGGCCTTGCCGATATTGGTGAGGGTGCCACCCGAGGCGAGTAGGCGGTCGAGTTCTGCCTCGGCAGGCTTGCCTTGTTCGTCAACTGTCGGAGGATCCGGGCGCTTCAGCGGCGCGGGCGGCACCGTGGATGCCGGCGTCCCTGGAGCAGGCGTGACCACAGGAGCCGCGGGCACCGGAGGCGGGGCCTTGCGTTTGGGGATGGCAGAAACGGCCAGCTGCTGCATCAACTCCTCCACGCCTTCCTTCTGCGGGTTGTTGATGTTCTCCATGATCGTCGTCGCGAGGAACTCGCGCGACTTTACTTTGGCTTCATCCTTCGCCACCTGGCGTGCGAGGAGGATCTTCTTCACCTCGGCCTCGTTCTTTGCCAACTCGGCCTCCTCGAGTTCTTTGCTTTGAAAACTGTCGGCGCTGCGTTCAATCGCTTTGCAGATTTCGCCCACCGCCTGGAGCGTGATCCGGTGATCCGGATAGTTTTTGCGGAAGAGCTCATAAATCTGCCGCACCTCCTCCCATCGCTGCTGAGCCTTTAACAGCGGCGCCGCCTGCGAAAGGCTGTATTCCGCCACTTGATCGGACTGAGCGAACTTGACCGCTTCCACGAAGGAATCGGCCGCCAGAACATCCACCTGCGCAGGAGTAAGGCCCGCCTCCCCCATTTCCTTGCCGGTCATTTCCTTGTAGCAGTCGCCAATGAGCGCATAGGCGTCGGCCACTGATGACGTGCCGGCATGGTTTTTAATAATTTCCGAAGCGGTCTCGATGACGTTGCGGAAGCGCGGATCGCCCTTCATCTTCTTGCTCTTCCGCGCCATTTCCTCACCCTTAATGAGGAAAGCGAGACGATACTTGGCATCGGGCAGATAACCGCCGGCGGGATACTTTTCGATGTAGATGCGCAGTTGCTCCATGGCTCCCGTGTAGTCATTCTTGAAGAACCACGTCAGGCCGCGCATGTATTCCACCGCCTCGCGCATGGGATCGTCCGCCGGGGCCTCGGAGAGAAATTTGTCGGCCTTGTCCCGCGCCTTGTCGAATTCGTACTGTTCGAGATAATTCTGCACCTGCTGCGCGAGAAAGACGGTGCGGTTCGGCGAGTCCTTGATGAGATCCATCACTTCGTCGAACACCTTGTTCACCTCTTCAGGATTCTTCGTTCTCGCCGCGAGAGTGATGAGCATTTCCGCGACCTGGGACCCCTCCGCGCGGTCCTTGTATTTCGTTAGAAACTCCCGGCAGTATTTCTTTGCCTCCTCGCCCATCTTAAGGTTGTCCTCATCGGCGATCACGGGCGCGAGATTGTAGTAACAGTAGGCCAGCGCGTAGAGGACATTCGGTGCGTCCTCATACTTGGGAAAATTGTCGAGCACATACTTGAAGGCCACGCGCGCCTCCCAGTAGCGTTCCAGCGCCGCGAAGCAGCGGCCGATGCGGTAGAAAAGCACGGCGTCGTAGTTCGCCTCCTTCTCCAGATTCGTGATCATCGTCTTCGCCTGCGACTGGAAGAACTTGATGCGGTCCAACTGCTGGAGGTTCGCGGCGGCGTTGGGCATCTTCGGACCCACCCGCTTGCTCAGACTGGCGATGGCCCGGGTGTAGTCGGCATCCAGATCCTTCAGCGTATCCACCACCTCCTTCTTCTTGCGCAGGTTCTGGAAGGCCGCGAGCGCCTCCTGGAATTTCTCCCCCTGCATGAGCGACTCCGCCAGTTTCATGGCGGCGAAATTGATTTCCGAAACCACAGCGCGCGAGCCCGGTGCCAGCTTGATCCGCTCCAGCGTAGCCACTCCTTTCTCCGGTTTGTCATCCTGGTAGAGGTCCACGAGGTAGAGCGCCGCCCGGACATCGGCCGTGCTCTTCAATCCGGGCGCAAGGGTCGTCTCCAGCAGAATGATCGCCTTCTCCTTCTCCTGGTTTTCCCGGTGCGCGTCGGCCAGCTCGATGAGCGCGTCATCCTTCACCGCGGGAATGTTCACGAGCGGCTTGTACTGCTTTACCGCCTCCGGCCATTTCTTTTGCGCCCGGAAAATGCGGGCGATCGCGAGATTCACCTGATGGACCTTCGGGCCCGTCGGGTACTTTTGCACGTACTCGGTGAACCGCTTATAGGCCTCGTCGTGGTTCGGCAGATTGAACATGCAGACGCCGATCACAAAATAGAGCGGCTCGAGTTCTGCAGGGGGCACGCCGACTTTGATGCCGATGGTCAGGAGCCCGTTGTAATTCGCGGCGGCATTGAGCCACTCACCTTTGGCAAACGCTTCGTCTGCCTTCGTTCCGATCCCTGCCGGGTCGCCGAGGTCCACGTCCGGGATGACCTTCGCCCCCGCCGCGGGGGCCGCTGCCGGGTCTTTTTTGTCCGCGGGGTCCGGATCTTTTTTGTCCGCCGGGGCCTGTGCGAGGCAGGATAGTGCCGGCAGCGCCAGCAATCCGGTCAGGAGGCAGAGGCGCAAGGAGAGTAAGTGGCTGGCTTTCACGGTGAGAACTCGGGTATTTGCGGGTCGGGCGCGGGAGTGCCGCGTTTATAGGGACTGGCTTGGCTTTGCAATAAGAATTGTCTTCGCAGACGGGAGCTTAAGGGCTCATTGGGACGCTCCGCGTCCGAAACATCGCAGGTTTTGATACAAATAACATGGCTGGGTAGAACCCGGGGAAGCAACGCCCATCGCAGGGGATACCCTGGGGTAACTTATGAAATAGCGTCCTGCGCCGGGATTCTCATTTTCCAATCGCGCCCTGCACCCGGGCGCCAATCTTGCGGAAGACATCGCGGGCGGTGGCGGGATCGGTGGCGGAATAGAAGAGCTTGCGCAGCTTCATGGCCCGGGTGCGGTGATGGAAGACCCGGATTTCGGATGCGCGCCCAAGCCGCTGCACTTCCCCGCGCATGATGCCGCGGCAGTTCCAGACGACGTTGTCCAGTTCGCCGAAATCCACCCCGCACCCCTCCAGCGCGCCGGCGGTGACGAGCTTGTTGAAGTGAAACTGATCGCAGTTGTGACCGGCCCACATGTCGGCGGCGTCCTGGACGAGCACCGCGGCTTCCCAGCGGGAAAGGAATCGGAGAAAGGCTTCGGACTTCCGGTAAAGCAGCACGCCAGTGTTGTAGTCGCGCGGCTTCACCATGGCGACAAAGCGCGGAGGATTCACCGACCAGTCGGCCTCGTGGGAATTGGCGCAGCAGAAGTCGTGGGTATCGAGATTCTCGAAGACCGGACGCAGCGATCCGTGCAATGTGATGTCCGTGTCGAGAAAGAGCGTGCGTTCGTACGGCGAGCGGCGGAGTGAGAGGACTTTGAGTTTCAGCGGATGCTCGCGTGAGTCGAGCGGCACCCAGTCGCAGCGCAGGGAGGCCGGCACCTTGAAACGGGAGAAGACAGTGACGGGAAGTTCGGGATCGTGCCGGCGGAGACTTTTCAACGAGGTGATGAGTTCGCCGAGATAACTGCGGCCTCCACTGACAAGGTAGATGACGCCGGAGGAGGAAGCTGGGGGCATGAGGGAGATCAAGGCTAAGGAACATTCATCTTAAAACACCAAACGCGGGGATCCAAAGAAACTTCAAGATCGAAGCTCCCGGGCCTGGAGCTTCTTCTCCAGCCTTCCGGGTAGAGCCGTCCGTCACCGGACGGCTCCCCCACAGACCCTTACGAGCCCAATTAAGGCATACGGTTCCTCAAGTCAGACTTTCGCTGCGTAAATGGAGTGCACCACACGGGGAAGCGGCAGTGGAAGATGCTCGCGCAAGAGAATGCCGAACCGCTCCCACTTCATGCTCCCCCTCTGA
>JANNVM010000407.1:0-2958 GCA_031414455.1 Verrucomicrobiota bacterium | reverse complement strand
CCGCCGGAAGCGCCTCCCAGCACAGGGCCCGGCGAATTTCCGGCGGGGGCCGCCCCGCCATCAACAGGCGGTGCGGGGGGATGGGGTGCGGCATCGTTTTGCATGACGGGTAAGAGGAGGAGGGTGCGGCCATTCCAGTGGCCGTTGGCGCGGTCGAAGATGGGAAGCAGGGTGTCGAAGAGTTCCTCCGCGGCCAGCACAGTGGTCGATGATGCGGGGCACAGGGAGCAGCCGTTATTATGCTGGAGTGAGACCCTGCCAGGATGCGGAAACACGGGCCAGCGGACGTAGAAGTAGCGGATGCCGCGGCGTAACCTGCTGAGGAAGATGAGCACCCAGTGACCGCCGCTCTGCACGAGAGTGAAAACGGGAGCGTTCGAACCGGTGAGTCCGTCGAGAATTTCGTCCGTCATTTCCTGATCTCTCCTGCTGCCCCGGGGAGCGGAGGGCTCGAAGATTCTATAGCGCAGAGAGATTCCCTTACCCCGTAATCGCTGGTTGGCGGCATTCATCACGCCGTCCGGCGGGCTGACGAAAGCGCCGCGGCTCGCCAGAGAGCCGGTGTTGATGTCGCTCATGAGTGCGGACTGCCTCATTTCGCCGATGGGTATGCCCTCATTTTCGAGCGCCATCTGGAGGCAGGTGGGGCCGCAGTAGTCGGAAGTGTCCTGGAAGTGAAATGGAAAGTCAGGCATATCGCTGGAGTCTGTTTGGATTTTGGAGCGGTGACGTGGAGGCAAAGCTTCAATTGTCGGTCCGGGGGCAGTTGGGGAGAGGCAACATGTTTTAGCGAGGGGCCGCTAGTTGGTCGAGCTTTTCAGCGGCGGCACGGTCTTTCTCTCCGAGCGCGGCGCGGGATTCAGCCGGATAGATTTTCGCGGCAGCTTCGGTGGCGAGAGTTAGGGCGGCAGGGGCGAGGACTTCTACTTTTTTAAAGGCCTCGCAGGCGGCGATGATGGCTTCAGCCCATTTCACAGGGGGGCCGGCGGCGGCGCGGTGATTGAGGTAAACGTTCAGGCAGCGGTTGGCGTAATCCCGGGCCAGGTCTGGCTGCTGGTTGGCCAGCAGGGCGGAGATAGTGGACTGAAAGGCATTGGCGACGCCAGCGGGATCCTTTATGGCGTAAGGGGAACCGGTTTCGAGATGGCGGACGCGGATCTCGAGGGCGCGGAGATTCTCCGCCTGCCGCTCGGCGCCGGCACCCGTCTCCTTGCAGACAGCAGCCACCCGGCGGTGGTAGTGGGCGAGGGTCCATTCCCACCACAAACGGCCCGTGCCCGCCAGGGGGGCTGTCTTCATAGCAAGATCGCGGGCACTGCTGAACACGGAGAGCGCCCGCGGCCAGTCTTTGCGATCCTCATGAGTTTTGCCGACGGCATCAGTGAGTTCTTTCCAAACCTTGCACTCGGGGATGGAATCAGGCGTAGTGGCGGCACGCTGGCCGGCAGCAGCAGCGCGCTGCTCGAGGACGGGCAGGTTCTTCGCCATCCACTGATCGTGGGCCGCGGCATCCTGGCCGACGGAGGCCAGTTCGTTCTGGAAGTGGAGCAGCGTCCATTCCCACCATGGCTGGCCGGGACCGGCCTGGGCGGCCGGCTTTTCTGCAATGGCGACAGCGCGGCGAAATACTTTGTCCGCGCCCGGCAGGTCCGCGAGTTTCTTCAGCGTTCCGCCGATTTCGTTGGTGACGTCTCTCCAGCCTTCGCGTTCGGTACTTGAGTCGGGCATGGCGGTCACTCGTCCGGCGGCGATTTCGGTGCATCGCTCCAGCAGTGAAGCCGCCGCGACCGCATCCCCGTTCTTCAAAGCCCTGAACCCTTCGCGGCGCAGCGCATTCATATAGTTCATGGCCCAGTTGCGGACATCAGGCGACTCCCCGTGAAGCTGTTTGAGGATGTTGAGGCACTCGATCCAGTGACTGAGTGCGGCCTCCTCCCGTGCTTTTGCGGCTTCGTGGTTTCCGGCGGCGGCTTCGATTTTGGCAGTCTCGTGAAATTGCTCCGCGAGGGAGATGTAGGAATTCGCGAGCTTGTGCTGCCATTCCCCGTTGAGAGGATCCCTGGCGACGAGTTTTGCAACGATCTCGAACTCCTCCTTGTGAAGCGGCGCGGCGGCGGCGGGGCCTTTGCCGTCCATGCGCAGGAGGCAGTCGCCCATCCAGCCGGCGGCGTAAGCGAGTTCGAAATCCTCAGCCCGGGAGCGATCCGGGATGGCACGCATCAGTTCGGCGCCTTTGGTAAAAAGAGGCAGCGCTTCCGCGAGATTGGGTGGATCGGGGTGCTCGCCGCTGCTGTTGTACCATGTTTTGCCGGCTTCGCGCAGGGCTTCGGCAAGGGCGAGGGTGCGCTCACGATTGCCGGGTTCACGGGCCTGCCAGTTGCTGTAGGCAGCCACGGCACGGTTGGCAGCAGCGAGAGTGGCCTCGGCGTCCTCGCGGCTGTGGCGATTCAGGATCATCGCGCGGGTGCGATCCACTTCGGCCTGGAGGCGGAGGGTGTCGTCCAGGGGAAGGACGCCGGGGCTCGCGACGGCGCGATCCGCCTGCTCCAGTTGGGCCATGGCACCGGAGAAAGAAGTGGAGTCCGCCAGCGCCTCCGCGAGACGACAGCGGGTTTCAAGAGCCAGGGAGACGGCGTCCTTGTTTGTGGGCTCGCGGGAAACAAGCGCGTCCATTCTCTCCACCGCCTCGCGGAGCTTAGGCACGGCGGCCGCACTGTCGCCTTTGGCCAAAAGCGCGGAGGCCCAACGCTTCAGAAGGCGGGCGCGGCGAATGTAACCGGCGGCGTCCACGGGGTCGTCATTCCCGGCAGCTGTAAAGCAGGCATCCAGGATCAATTGGAGGCGCCCTATTTTCTGCAATTCATCGGCAAACTCACCGATCAGAAACTCGCTCTGCTTCTCAGCCTGGGCGCGCGCTTTCTCCCTGGCCACAACGGTGCGGTTGAGTTTATAATTGAG
>JANNVM010000406.1:0-12733 GCA_031414455.1 Verrucomicrobiota bacterium | reverse complement strand
CTTCGCCGGTATGAGCCGGATCAGGTTCCATGGGTTCTCCTGCTTGTCAGGAAATCTCAGCCGGCTGACCCGGCACCCCCGCGATGTGGGACCGATCGTAGGAAGACATGGCGAGGGAGAAAGGGGAAAGTGGAGCAGGGTATCCCCCCTCCGACGGCCCACCCGGATCCGTAGGACGGCCGCGGCTCATCTGCTAAAATTCTGGCAAATAACTTGACCGGACACGGTTTCGCGGCATTTATGCTGTAAATTTAGCATCTTACTACTTATGAAACACCGCTCGTTGAAAACAATCCGGCAGGCCCTCGCGCTCACGACAGCGCTTTTGATGGCGGGATGCACCAGTGTGGGCACCTCGTATCAGGCGATGAATGCCTACGGTGCCAGCGGCAGTCCCGCAGCCGCCGCGTCGAAAGCAAAACGCGCGCCGCAGGCCCCGGCCGGCATGGCGTTTGTGGTGACGTGTCCTCCATCGCCGGGCGTCGCCGCATTCCCCCGGATGCCGGAGGCGGATTTGAGCAACGAATCCTACGGGAGCATTAAAGAGAATGCGTTCGTCCGCACCGCATCGCAGCCGGTGAGCACGTTTGGCGCGGATGTGGATACCGCATCTTACGCCAATGTCCGGCGGATCATTGAAAGCGGTGCCGAAGTTCCAGCGGGGGCGGTGCGGCTGGAGGAAATGGTGAACTACTTTCGTTATGAAGATCCCCGGCCAGCGCCGGGCCAGCCGTTTGGCGTGAAAATGGAAACCACCGAATGCCCGTGGGAGCCCGGCCACCGGCTCATGAAAATCTCGCTGCGCACCCGGGAGGTCGCGCCCGCCGCCCGGCCGCCGGCGAACCTCGTGTTTCTCGTTGATGTCAGCGGGTCGATGGATGAGAAAAACAAACTGCCTCTGGTCAAGAAAGGTCTCCAGATCCTGACGGACGGCATGCGTCCGGAAGACCGGATCGCGATGGTAACTTACGCGGGAAGTTCCGGGCTGGCACTGGCATCCACTTCCGGCACCCAAAAGAGCACGATCCGCCGGGCGATTCGTCAACTGGATGCGGGCGGTTCGACCAACGGTGGTGAGGGCATCGAACTCGCCTATCGCATGGCTTCGGAGAACTTCATCCGCGGGGGAGTGAACCGTGTGGTGCTCGCGACGGACGGGGATTTCAATGTGGGTGTGACCGGTGAAAATGAATTGGAACGCCTCATCACGGCGAAGGCAAAGAGCGGCGTGTTTCTCAGCGTCCTTGGCTTTGGCATGGGGAATCTCAAGGACAGCACGCTCGAAATGCTCGCAGACAAAGGAAACGGAAATTACGCCTACATAGACGGCGAGGAAGAAGCGGGGAAGGTTCTCGAAGCCGATGCCGGCGGCATGCTCCTAACCGTGGCGAAGGATGTGAAACTCCAGGTGCAGTGGAATCCGGCGGCGGCGCAGCGTTACCGGCTGCTGGGCTATGAGAACCGGGTCATGGCCAACGAAGACTTCGCCAATGACCGGCGCGACAGCGGCGACATGGGTGCCGGCCAGCACGTCACTGTACTCTATCAATATGAACCCGGAACCGCCGGAGCCGGGACACTCGCCACCCTGCGCATCCGCCACAAGCTGCCGGAATCGGACACCAGCACGATGGTCAACTTCACCTGTCCCGCGGGCGGCACGGTGCCCTTTGCAAGGGCCGGTGATGATTTCCGCTTTGCCTCAGCGGTGACCTCCTTCGGCCTCCTCCTGCGCGACTCTCCGCACACGGGCAGCGCCACTCGCGAAAGTATCCTCTCCTGGGCCGATGGCGCCCGCGGCCGTGATCCCGGCGGGCTGCGGCGCGAATTTGTCAGTCTCGTCAGGAAGGCCAAACTCCCGCATTTGCCCGTCACCACGGTGAAACGCTGAGGCTCTGCCCCGGCGACCCTGTCCTGACTGAAGTCCACAGATTTCACAGATTTGCCTGCGGCTGTCTGCGGCTCCACAGATTAGGAAGGAGTTGCCGTCATGGTCACCTACACCCGCAGGATGAGTCGCACGTCAGTCACAACTTGCTGAAAATCTGCGTTCATCTGCGCGGACACCCATTCCTGCTTTGAGGTTTAGGCCACGAGGCGCTGGACGAAGACCACAAGTCCGGTCGCAACGAGAAGAAGATTCAGCACACGAACAGTCTGCGGGTGGGCCGGTAGAGGCAGCACCCGAAAAGCGGCCGCCGCGGCGAGAAGGATGACGACCTGGGCGCATTCCACACCGAGGTTGGCGGCGAGCAGTGGAATCATGCCGCTGGAGGATTGCAGCACGGCGGCAAGTGCGCCGCCAAAGCCGAGACCATGCACCAGTCCGAATCCAAAAATGAGGGCGAGGCGGTGGGGCCGCACCCGGCTGGCAAAGAGGTTTTCGGCGGCAACCCCGGCGATGCTCAGCGCGATGAGCGGCTCCACAATCGTGCCGGGCACACGGACGACGTTATTTATTGCGAGCCCGAGGGTGACCGTGTGGGCGGCGGTGAAGGCGAGACTCTGCAGCAGCACGGGCCGCAGCCGGCGATCCATGAGGAACATGCCGAGAATGAACAGGATATGATCCCAGCCGAGCGGGAGGACGTGACGGAATCCCTCCCGCAGAAAGTGGGGAAAGGCAGACGCCGCGGCGGTGGACGCCAATTCCGTGAGCGTTAGCGACTGGCCGGGGTGCAGTGTGAGAAACTGATCTGCGCCCGTTTGGAAGGTGAAGTCCGGCAGCCTGCCGGTGAGTTCCCTGACAGAAAGCGGCGTGCCCGGCGGCGGCAGCGCGCCTTCCAGACTAACCGTGAGGAAAGCGGCGCGGCCCGTGAGTTCCGGGAAGGCGGGCGGGAAGCTGTCGAAGTCGGGAAAGCGGCATGTCCATGCGATGACGGCAGCGGTGCCGCGGAATTCGAGGTGCTGCCGCAGGAGTTGCTCCGACTCCGCGCGCAGGATGGCCCATTCCCGCTCCGGACGCGACTGGAGCCATTCGAGGGACGGCTGCGGCAGGGCGGGATCGTCCCGGAATTCCGGCCATGCATAACCGGCGTCCATCGTTACATCAGCCTGCCACTTTTCACCGGAGACGGTGAAGCGGACGTGCAGTTGCTGCACCACATGCGCCCGTGATGGCACCGCCCAAAGCAGTCCTGCTGCGAGGAAGCACAGCCGCAGCAGAATGACGCAGGCGGAGCGCAAGGCCGGTTACTCCACGTAGGTTATTTTTACGCCTACTTTCCGCATGCCTTTTTTGAATTCCTCCTCAAGGGCGTCCCACGAGCGGCCGGCCAGCAGCTTTTCGCGGGCTTTTGTCTCGGGCACCCCGGCCTGCAAATCCTTGAGGTAATCCTTGATGCGTGCGGCGTCCCCGCTGCCGTCCTGGTGATACCAGTAATAGGTCAGGAGGCAGGCCATGCCGTAGTTGAAGCGGGAATTGGCGAGAAAGTTATCGTAGGACAGGGTCATAAACGCCATGAGACGCGGCATCTTGAGATCGGTGCCCAGCGCGGCCCCGCCGTTGCCCTCTTTTCCGTAGGACGTAACCGCGGGAACGATGGACTGCTTGTTGACGCCGATCTTAAATCGCCCGCCGGTGTATTCCGTGTTAGCGACGTATTCCGCCGAGCCTTCGATATACCAGCTCGCCTGCTTGACGGCACGCTCCATGATTTGGTGGGTGATCTCGTGCGCCAGCACGCTGTAATCCTTGTCGCCGGGGTCCACGGAGTAATCCTTGCCGACTTTTTTAACACCCATGCTTTTGAGCGGGACGAGCACTTTGATGTCGTCGGCACGTTCGATGCACACCCCCGCGGAGCCTGACGGTCCGCCGGCCATCACATATTGATCGTAGCTCTCGAAGAGAAGGACGGGAAAGAGTTCCGCCCGGCCGGCAGTGGTGCGGTGATTGAGCGGCAGCAGCCGGAGAAACTCATGCGTGGCCTCAAACACTTTGGCGCATGCGGAGACGAGGCGCGTGCGGAGCTGCACGTTGCAGGTGAATTCAAAGTGCGTGCTGCGGTAAACATAGACCGCTGAGGCGTCGTCCTCCTTGACGATTTCGATGTTCAGCTCGTCGGGCACAAAGGCCTGAGTCGGCCACGGTCCTTCGAATCCCGCCGGGCCCGCGTTCTTGTCACCAAAGCCTCCCACAGGTGGTTTCGTTGGTTTCGGTGGTGGAGGGGCGGGCGGTTTTGAGCCCTTGGGCGTTGTCCCTTGCGGGACCGGAGCCGGAGCCGGCCCGGTGGATGGTTTCACCGGGGCGGCTGACGGCTTTGTGCGCCGTCCGGGGTTTTTCTTGAGGAAGGCTTTCACGTATTCGCAGTCCACGCCGGAGAGATTCTCCAGGCTCATCACCGTCGTCTTTCCGTTCCCGAGTTTCAGCGTCACCGTGGTATCGTCACCGGAAATGACCTGGGCTTCGACGATTTGTCCGGTGGTGGCCGTCCAGATGCGGGCGGAAAGCGGGACGCAGGTCAGGATGAAACAGCCAAGGAAAAGGGTGCCGGCGAGTATTTTCATAGCAACCGTCAGCGTTGCTGTGAAGCGGGCTCATTCAAGATAATTAACTACGCATTTATGGTAGAGGCCGGTCCGGTACAGCACTGCGCCCGGGCCGGAATTTCTCCGGACCCGGGCGCAGGTGTCGTTTTGGTGTTGGCTGCCGTGATCGGATCAGGCCGTGTGGTATGCCTCTTCGTTGTGTTCGGCGAGGTCGAGGCCCTGGGTCTCGTTTTCCTCCGAGGTGCGCAGCCCGATCACAGCCTTGATGATGAAGGCGATGATGGCCGTGGCGACAACGGAGAGGACGATGGTGATGAGCACGATCCAGATGTGGTTCATGAGAAGCGCACTTGAAGCGCCACCGGTTTCAGCGTCGAAGAACTTATCCATCCCGTTGCCCTGAGCATAGCTGCCGACGAGGTTGGGGTTGACCTTGGAATTGGCGAAAACCGCCGTCAGGATGGCCCCGAGGGTGCCGCCGACGCCGTGGATTCCGAAGGTGTCGAGCGAGTCGTCATAACCAAAGCGCTTCTTCACCCATGTGCAGGCGACATAGGGAACGATACCGGCAAGAACGCCCATGAGGAACGCCGCCTTAAAGGTAACAAATCCGGCGGCGGGAGTGATTACCACGAGGCCGGCAACCGCGCCGGAGCAGAGACCGAGCACGCTGACCTTGCCGCGGGTGATGCCTTCCGCCGCACCCCACACGAAGGAGGCCACGGCCGCCGCGATGGTAGTCGTGCCGAACGCCTGGGAGGCGAGGCCGTCAGCGGCGAGAGCGGAACCGGCATTGAAGCCATACCATCCGAACCAGAGCATGCCGGTGCCGATCATACAAAGCACCATGCTGTGCGGCGGCATCGGCTGTTTGCCGAAGCCCTTGCGCTTGCCGAGCAGAATACAGAGCACCAGCGCCGACCAGCCGGAGGTCATGTGAACGACCGTGCCGCCCGCGAAGTCAATGCCGGGCAGCGTCGCGCCGCCGTTCCACACGCCATTGAACTTGCCGTCGAAACCCCAGACCATGTGGGCCATTGGGAAATAAACCGCGAACATCCAGACGGCGACGAAGGCGATCACCGCGCTGAACTTCATGCGTTCGGCAATGGCACCGACGATGAGGGCCGGCGTGATGATGGCAAACATCAACTGATACATGCAGAAGGCTGAGTGGGACGGCCAGCCGGTATAGTTGCCGTTCGGAGCACCGCCGACCCCGTCGAGGAAGAAGTACTTGAAGCTGCCCAGATACGCAGCCCACCCGGGAGCGCCCTCGGCGTCATGCTCACCGAAGACGAGCGAATAGCCGAAGGCGAACCACAGGATCGTGACCAGTCCGGCAATGCCGAGACACTGGGCCATGACGGAGAGCACGTTCTTGTGTCGGACAAGGCCGCCGTAGAACAGCGCCAAACCAGGCAGGGTCATGAAGAGCACCAGCGCCGCACAGATCATGAGGAAGGCGTTGTGGCCGGGGCCGGGAAGACCGGCCAGCGGACCGGTCGCCGCGACGTTGTTGAAGTAGTTGAAGACATCGGACTCAAACGGCGTCATCGCGGGTGCCGCGGCCGGTTCAGCAGCCACAGGGGCCGGAGCCGGCTCAGCGGCTGGCGTTACAGCGGCCGGCACCGGCGCAGGGGGGGGCGGATTGTCCTGCGCAGGGGCGGGGAGGGCCATGCCCAGCATCAGGAGAAGTGTGTAGAATTTCTTCATGGTTTACGTTGTTCGGGTTGGTTGCTGCGGGGTTCAGACGGCGGCCTCATCCTTTTCCTGGGTGCGGATGCGCACGGCGGACTCGACCGGTGAGATGAAAACTTTGCCGTCTCCGATTTTGCCGGTGCGGGCGGCCTTCACGATGGCTTCGACAGCGCCTGCCACGCGATCCGAGGAGGTCACGACTTCGAGTTTTATTTTGGGCAGAAAGTCCACGGTGTACTCACTGCCGCGGTAGATTTCCGTATGGCCCTTCTGGCGGCCGAACCCCTTCACTTCCGTGACGGTCATGCCTTCGATGCCGATTTCGTGCAGGGCTTCCTTCACGTCCTCCAGCTTGAATGGTTTGATAATTGCTTCTATTTTCTTCATGGGTTGTAAGGTTTGGTTACTGTGGTGCGCTGCAGCCACGGTTCGCGACTCCGTAGCTGTCGGGGGCGGTCCAAAAGCACGACCCGTGCCAGGTTTTGCCGCGCTCCGGAAAAATTTTAGATGGACATTCCCGCTTGCCGCGGTGAGAAGCAGGGGACCGCGAATTTCAATTTTATTCCTCCCATGCCCGATACCGACACCTGCCTTCGCCAGCTCGCCGCCCTGAAAAACCTCGGTGAAAAGACCGCGCAGTGGCTGCTTGATGCCGGCATCCGCACGAAGTCCGAGCTTGCCAAACTCGGAGCCATCGAAGTGTGCCGGCGCATGCTGCAAGCCGGGCATCCCGTGTCCGTCGTCGCCGCCTATGCCATCGAAGGAGCGCTCACCGACACGCACTGGAACGAGATTCCCGCCTCCAAGAAGCTGGAGTTGCAGCGCCTTTTCGCCATCATGAAGCGCGAACTCGGGCCCGTGGCCATCAAACGTGCGCCGCGGAAAAAATCGACACCGAAGGCCGCACCGCTGGCACCGCTCGCGCCCCCGCTGCCGAGGAAACACTAGCGTCTTCGCCTGCCCTGACGGCAGTCCGCCCCCTCCGGCCACCCTGACTGCCGCCGTGCGGCCATGCCCCGCAGCATTCCCCATGAGCACCACCGCCCCTCAGCGCGTCGTTATCAAGTTCGGCTCCGGCATTCTCACCCGCCCCGACACCGCCGCGCTGGATGAGAGTCAGTTCGCCCGGCTCACCCAGGCGATCGCCATTCTCAAGCAGGAAGGGCACGAAGTCATCGTCGTCACGAGCGGGGCCGTTGCCGCCGGACTGAACGTCCTCGGCCTGACAAAACGTCCGCAGGAAACCTCTGTGCTCCAGGCCTGCGCGGCGGTCGGCCAGACGCGTCTCATGCACAAATACGAGACGCTGCTCGGTGCCTGCGGCCTGCACGTCGGTCAGCTTCTGGTGACGCATGAGGACTTCCTCGCCGACGAGCGTCGCGCCAATCTCGAGAACACTCTCCGCAGCCTGCTCGACCGGAAAAACATTGTGCCCGTCATCAACGAGAACGATTCCGTGGCCACTGAAGAGCTGAAGTTCGGCGACAATGATGCGCTCTCCGCGAGTGTCGCAGTGCTCGCCCGCGCCAGTCTGCTTATTCTCCTGACAAGTGTGGACGGTCTTATGCCGCCGGGGGACAATCAGCCGATTGTCGAGCGCGTCAGCGACATCGCCGACGTGATGCATTTCGCCCGCGATGAAAAAGGTGAGTTCTCCGTCGGCGGCATGGCCAGCAAGTTGAAAGCCGTGGAGAAAGCCGTGAGCGCCGGCATTGAAACTCTCATTGCCAACGGCCGCCGCCCTGACCAGATTCCCGCGCTCGTCGCGGGTCAGGGCATCGCCACGAGATTCGCGCCGATGCGCACGTTAGGCTGAGGAATTGCGAGGCATTGCTTCACTGCTTCGCGCAGGGCAGCCGTGTCGCCTTCCGGAACGAGCGTGACGCCCGGACGTTCACCGAGGCCGCACGCGGGGGTGCAAATCACCGGCACGCCGGCGGCCAGCGCCGCGAGCAGGCGTCGCGGCTGATTTTCCACCCACGACGGCAGCACGACGGCGGCGGCATCGGCCAGCCAGTCCACGCCAGCGGGCCGGGTGTCTGCGCCATTCCAAAAGCCCGCACCCTCCAGCGGCGGGCCGGCGAGAGTGACCGGCACATGCAGGCCGTGGATCGCCCCGCGGAGTTCGCGCGCGCCTTTTCGGGGGATTACGAAACCGGCGCTGTTCCAGTGATAGGGACCCGTTCTCCAGCGGCGGCGATCGAGCGGAGTCAGCAGCGTATCCCCCGGCCTGCGGTGTGCCGCCATCCATGCGCCGTGCACCGGCCACCAGGCATCCACCAGCCAGGCGGTCGCCGGATTTTGTGTCAGGCCGGTGGCGGACGGATTGCGGAAGCACGATATCACGCCACAGGTCTCACAGCTTTCCGCCGGGTGCTCCGGATGCGGGGTGATTGACGGCGCGGGAGCCGGCGGCAGGCACTGTGGTGCATCCACTGCTTCCAGCACACGCAGCCGGAGACGCAGTTCGCTTTTGGTCAGCCACACCTCCAACTGACAGTCCGACGGCGTCCGAAAGCGCAGGTCCACGTAGTTCCAGAAGATCGTCGCATCGCGCCCCACGGCAGCCATCGAGCCCGGGAGGCGGCGTGAGTGCGCATGGCGTTCCACGATTTGGCAGCCTGACGACAAGGCGGCATCATAGAGCGCATTGGAAAGCTGGCAGAGACGCCGCCGACATTGGGAATGACGCAGCCCTCCCGCAATTCCCGGCCCGTTGCAAAACCCCGCCCGGCCTCAGCTGGCACATCGCCCGTTCCGCCAGCCCCGGAAATGCGGCTGTCGCCGGAATGATCAGCCGTCTCAGAGCGGCGGACCAAGTCTCGTCCACGAAAGGCCAGCTTGGATGCCCCCGCGGAACCGATTCCCTAAAACATGTTCATCGGCAGCTGATCCCCGGCCAATGGACCATTGTGAGTGGCGGTCAAACCCGGCAAGGCACCGCCCGCAACCAGTTCAATGCCAGCAATTTCCTCAATTATTGGTGTGGCCTGATGTTTGTGATGTTTGCTGTTGGTCACAGGGAACCGCGGGCAGACCCAGAGCTGACAGAGTTCCAGCCAGCGCAGATACCGGGGGAAATAGTTGCAAGTTCTCCCGTCAGCGGCGGAAGATACAGAGATGGAACCACCGCGTGCCTCTTCCGCCGACGACAGCTTTCTGCCCACCCGCAGCAGCCTGTTGTCCCGACTGAAGAATGCGTCCGATGCCGCTGGATGGCAGTACTTCGTGGATAACTATGGCCGGCTCATCTTCCAGGTTTGCCTTCGCGCCGGGCTGACACGTCAGGAGGCGGAGGACATCGTGCAGGATACGGTGGCCGCGGTAGCGAAACAGATGCCGCGATTTGAGTACGACCGCAGCAAAGGCTCGTTCAAAGGCTGGCTGGCGCGGGTGACGAGGAATCACATTGCCGACTTTCTGGAGAAGAAAACCCGTGAGGCCGCGCGCCGCGTGGAATTGCCCGAGGCGCAGGCCGACGGCATCGCCGCGCGCGACGAAGTGGCGGCTGGCGGCAGCGAGAGCATGGACGCGCTGTGGGAAAGCGAATGGCGCGAGCACCTTTTGGGCCGGGCACTGCGGTGCGTGCAGCAGAAGTTGCCGGCGCGTTCGGTGCAGATCTTCCAGATGAGCGCGCTGGATGGCTGGAGCACGGAGAAGATCGCCGCGGCCCTGGGTCTGAGCCGGCCGCAGGTTTATCTCGCGCGGCACCGCGCGGCCCGGCTGGTGAAGAAGGAGATCGAACGGCTCAGGAAGGAACTGGAGTAAGTCCGGGTGTGTTTTGAGGAGGGTTGTTCGGATAAGCTGCGGCCCAAGAAGTTTTCGGTGTGACCGGCCTGACCTTTATCCCCGATCAATACAACACGGTGCTCCAGGGAATCAGAGGGCCGGCACACCTGCCGATGCAACGGGCGGGCCAGCGCCCGCTCAGGGAGCGGCATAGCTCATAATGGCGGAAGAGCCGTTAGTGAAGGCCACAAGGATCTTGATGGAATTGGCGTCGCTGAAACCGGCGGCACCGGATTCGGACGATTTGTCGAGGGTGATGTTTGCGACCGTGCGGATGTCCGTGGCGGAGACCGGGATGGAGGCACCCTCACGCAGCACCAGTTCAAACTGGCCGGCCGACGAACGCATCCAGAGGCCGCGGTCGTTCGCCGTGGTAACTCCACCTTTGCCGGCGAGCAGATTCGCGGTGAATGCCTCCCGCCCGCCACCGGAAACGATGGCGGCGTCAAAAGTCGAAAACACGGCTCCGGCGGGTGTTTGCGGAGCCTGAGCACCCTCACGGGCAATGAGGGTGAGTCCATTCGAAGTAGCCGGTGAGCGGGCCCAGATTCCATCGCTGTTCGAAGAGGTTATTGCCCCTCCGGTGCGAAGCGCAGCCTTGAAGATGAAGTCCCCCCGGTCGTTCCCCGTTAACGTCACCGGCAGCACGTTGAAGACGGCTCCGGAGGGGGCGCCCGGTGCTGCGGTTCCTTCCCTTGCCACCAGGCTCACCGTGCCGTTCTCAAGAATCCAGATACCGGTGTCATTGGATTTGGTTACGCCTCCGGTGGTGGCCAGAGTAGAATAAAACAACAGCATCGCGTCGCGCAGCAACGGCGCACCTGGCAGGCTGAAAACCGCGCCCGTTGGGGTGCCCGGTGCCCGTTCGCCGCCCCGCACGATCTTTGCGAGTTGTGTGCCGTCCCACATCCAAATGCCGTACTTGTTAGCGGTGCTGACCCCGGTGGTTGCCTTCAGCTCCGTGCGAAACGCGATCTGGCCGGAGGAATTGGCGGAAATGAGTGCAGTGGTGAACGAGTAGAACTGCACGCCGTTTGTGGTGCCGGGGGCCGCCGCGCCCTCGCGCGCCAGTAACGCCAAAGGACCGGAGAAATTCGTCCACAGCCCGGAATCATTGGCGCTCGTGATCCCCAGAGATGAGTTGGTTTTGAGAGTCGCGGTAAACGCATGGAGTCCGTCGGCTCCTAACACAGTGTTGCTGCCCAGTTGCAGATACTTTGCTCCAGCCGCGAGACCCGCCGCCTGAGCATCCTCACGAACAACAAGCTGGAGTGGTCCGGAGGGAGATTTATACCACAAACAGTTGTCGTTGGCAGTAGTCACTCCGCCCGGTCCGGCCAGAAGTTTAGAATAGAGCAGTAGATGCCCTGATCCAGTTACCCGGGGGCTTGTCGCAAAAGCATCGAACACGGCGGCGGGCACCCCTGGCGCCGCACTTCCCTGGCGGGCAACAAGATCAAGGATTCCATCTGTCTCCGCCCAGATGCCTTTAGCGCTGCTCGAGGCGGAATTGAGGGTTCCCAAAAATGCCGAATCTCCGTCTCCGTCGCTTCTCAAATCTGACGCGAACGCTGAAAAACGGGCTCCGCCTGCTCCCGGAGCCTCATCACCACTCAGTGCCACAATCTCCAACAATCCGGGAGTCTCGCTGGCACTGACCGTGAGGACAAAGCTGCTCGTCGCGACCGACGTTCCGTCGCTGACAGTGAGGGTGATGGTTGCGGTTCCGCTTTGATTGGGTGCGGGGGTCACGGTCACCGACCGGTTCGCGCCGCTGCCGCCGAAGACGATGGCGGCACTGGGCACGAGGGTCGTATTGGACGACGTTGCGGAAACGATCAGACTTGTGGCTGCCGTCTCGGCGTCGCCCACTGCAAGAGCCAGTGCTCCGGTCGCGGAGTTCTCGTTGATGGTCTGGCCGGCGACGGTCGCGATGGTGGGGGCATCGTTCACGGCGCTAACTGTGAGAAGGAAAGTGCTGGCCGCGGTCATCGTTCCGTCGCTGACAGTGAGGGTGATGGTCGCGGTTCCGCTCTGATTGGGTGCCGGGGTCACGATCACGGTCCGGCCGGATCCGCTGCCGCCGAAGACGAGGGCGGCATTGGGCACGAGGACGGTGTTGGAGGAACTGCCGGAAACCGTCAGGCTTCCCGGGGCGGTCTCGGCGTCGCCGACGGTGAAGGGCAGCGCGCCGGTGGCGGAGTCCTCGGCGATGGTCTGGCCGGCGACGGTCGCCACCGTCGGGGCATCATTGACGGCACTGACCGTGAGGACAAAGCTGCTCGTCGCGACCGACGTTCCGTCGCTGACAGTGAGGGTGATGGTTGCGGTTCCGCTTTGATTGGGTGCGGGGGTCACGGTCACCGACCGGCCGGATCCGCTGCCCCCGAAGACGAGGGCGGCATTGGGCACGAGGGCGGTGTTGGAAGAACTGCCGGAAACCGTCAGGCTTCCCGGGGCCGTCTCGGCGTCGCCGACGGTGAAGGGCAGCGCGCCGGTGGCGGAGTCCTCGGCGATGGTCTGGCCGGCGACGGTCGCAACCGTCGGGGCATCATTTACGGCACTGACCGTGAGGACAAAACTGCTCGTCGCGACCGAGGTTCCGTCGCTGACGCTGAGGGTGATGGCCGCGGTTCCGCTCTGATTGGGTGCGGGGGTCACGATCACCGACCGGCCGGATCCGCTGCCGCCGAAGACGATGGCGGCATTGGGCACGAGGGCGGTGTTGGAAGAACTGCCGGAAACCGTCAGG
>JANNVM010000405.1:0-3687 GCA_031414455.1 Verrucomicrobiota bacterium | reverse complement strand
ACGCAGACGCTTGACCTCAGCAGCATCCAGTTCGTCAACGGTATCACCTTCCAGTTCATCCCCGGAACTCTGCTCGCACCGGGCGCGTTTATTGTCATCAGCAACGCCGGTGAGCCGGCATTCCACGGGCTCTATCCCGGCGTGCCCTTCGGCGGCACCTATACCGGCAAACTTGACAACGGCGGCGAGCGCGTGCGCATGGAAATTGACGGATACCAGCTCGGCATCCTCGATTTCGAATACTCCGATTCATGGTATCCGAAGACGGACGGCCTCGGCCCTGCGCTGGAAATCATCAGCCCGCTCGCGGCGCGCGGCACCTGGGACGACAAGCCGTCATGGCGCGCCACGGCGGCGAATCCCGGCTTCGACGGCATCTTCGCAGTGCTCGCCGGCGCAGACTCCACCGTCTGCCTGCCTGCTCAGGGACCGCTCGAAGGCACCGTAACCTTTGGCTCTCAGAATCCCGCCTCCGTCACGCTGCAGTGGAGCAAGGTCAGCGGCCCAGGCACCGTGACCTTTAGCAGTCCCAACGCGGAAATCACGTCCGCCGGTTTCAGCGCGCTGGGCACTTACACTCTGCGCCTCACCGCCACCGGCACGGCCAGTGTCTCCGATGACATCATTGTCTCCGCCGCGGAAGGCTATGATGCCTGGGCCGTCCGCACCCTCGCCAGCGCCGATCCCCTCATTACGGGAATGCTCCGCGACCCTGACAAAGACGGACTGTTCAATCTCCTTGAATTTGCTCTCGGTCTCAGTCCCACGAGCGGCTCCATGAACGGCCTTCCCGTCGCCAGCAAAACCGGCGGCGTTCTTTCCATCACCTACCAGCGTTACACCGGCTGCGACGTTACTTACATCGCCGAAGTCTCCACCGATCTCATTTCGTGGAGCAGCAACACCGTGACCGAAAGCATGACCTCCGCCGCCGGCACCCTGCAAACCTGGAAAGCCACCGACACCGCGCCCATCAGCAGCAACGTGCGCCGCTACATGAGAGTCCGCGTCACGTCGCCGTAGTGCCGGCCAGAGGAACCGGCACCGCATCACCGGGCCGGCTTCTCCTCCCGAATTCCGGCCGTGCCGTTCGGCAGTGTGCTGCGACCGGTGGCAGGATCGAGTTTCGGGTCAGTGCCAAACTGTCCGTCCTCCTCCTTCACCGGCAGGCGAATGCGGCGCTGTGATTCCGCCGGCTTGTCCTCACAGAACCAGAGATTGTGTGCGAAGGTGAAACTCTCCGGCTCGGTGCCGGGGCCGATGTTCACGGCTTCACCGAGCGAGCCGGATCGAAAAACGATGATGTTATCGCTGAAAGTTCCCTTGCGACAGGGAACGAATTTCGCTCCGCTGTTTTCCTGGAGAATGCGGAGCGCCCATTTGCCCGGACGGACGATGGTATTGAACTGCACCAGCGCTTCATCCACGCCGACAAACGCCACCGGGGCCATCACGTCCTCAAAGTAGCAGTCCTCCACCGTCAGCCCGCGCGCCTCGGCATCGGTCCCCGCCGGGCGCATGAAATCCGCGCCCGTGCTGCCTCCAAGGTTCACTCCGCGTCCGCCCGCACGGATGAAGCGGCACCGCTGCACCATCACCCGCGCGCTGCCTCCCTTCATTTGCACCCCGTTGGATTGCAGAGCCCGCGCATAGCCCGCGGCATCGCGCTCGAAGACACAGTGCCGCACCTCCCCATCGTGGCACCCTACCATATCAATGCCAGAGCCGCCCCTGCCCCAGGCTTCCACGCGGCACCGCTCGACGAGGAACCCATCCACACCCGAGAGCTTGATGCCGTCACGATTCCCTTCCGGCCCGGCTCCCGTGACGATGAGATCGCGCAGAACAATCCCTTTGGCAGACCCGGGCCGGCCTCCGTCGTCCAGGTTCAATCCATTCGCCTTTGCGCCGGTGAATTTGATGTGACTGACCTCCATATCCGAACAGCCTGACAAATGCAGCCCGGACGCACCGCCTTCGATGACCGGCGGCTGCCTGGGGTCCGCGGCGGTGAGTTTCACCGGAGCCTGTGCCGTGCCTTTAACGCCGGAGACGGAAATGCCGCCCGGGTAGGTGCCCGGCGCGACGCGAATTACATCGCCTGGTTTGGCCGCGCGCAACGCCTTCGTGAGAGAGGCGATATCACGGACATCAGCGGCCGGGGCACCCGAAAGTGCCAACAAAATGAGGGAGAATGGTAGTCTGAAGTTCATGACTGGATTGGCCCACGGCTGCGGGCAATCTGGTTTCCGCACGGGCCATGGGCAAGAGCCAGAAACTCCGCAGGTGCGCGAGCGGGCAGGAGGCACTCACACCACAAGCTTAAACTCACCGCCACCCAGTAACTGGCCGTTCACCAGCACTTCCAAGCGATGCCGGCCCGCGTGATGTTTGCGCGTGGAAAAATCCTGAATGGTCTGACGTTTGGTCACTTCCAGCGTGCCACCGCCGGGCAGTGTGGCTTCCTTGAGTTTGAAAACTTTCGGCGCACTGCGTCCGCTGGCTTTCATGTAGTGGAGCCGGTAATCAATCACCAGCTTTTGAGCGGTGGGTTTGGTGGAGCGCAGGGTGAAGCCAAATTCCAGAGTGCCGCCGAGTATCAGTGTTTTCGGTCTCAGCCAAAAGCCTTCGAGCGCCACGGCGGTGTTTTTTTCAAAAGCGAACAGTGCGAGGGTTGCGGCATGGCCGGCTTTGATGAGCGTGCGGCTGGCATGGCGGGCGATCCACGCGGTGTGCGGATCGCTCAAATCCCACGCGCGCAGCACACCGGTCATGTAGTCAGGGTGATCCTTCGAGATGTCGTTGAGGTGATTGGCAACGGACTTCCGCACGTAGGCCGAGGGATCGTTGCGCAGGGCGTCGAGGATAGGGCGTGTCACCGACGGATCGCGCAGCACCGCATCAAGCCGGAACGACCACGGCAGACGCGGCCGGCTCGACTCGGAAGCCAGCCGCCGCACATGCTCGCACGGGTCGCCGGACCAATCGCGCATCTGCGCCAGGGTGCCGGTCACGTCGCGCACAAAGAACTCGCGCACGGCAAACTCCGACGAGCCAAAGCGCGTGAAAAACTTCAGAGCGTCCAGTGACAGCGCGGCGTGCTCCTGGCCGAACTGACCGACGAAATCAGGGAACAGCAGCGCCGTATAGCCTTCCGGCATTTTCTCCGCCACGGCACGCAACACCTTTACCGCCGCGGGAAATTTCTCCGGCAAATATCCCCGCAGCGCACGGCTGGTGTGCCGCATCCGTGCGTTGAGTTCACGCTGCTCAATGTCCGTCAGGTTCTCGCGAACGAACTTCTTCTGCGGAAACCCCGGCATCACATTCGCCAGGGCCGCGGCCAGCCGCTCATAGTAAGCGGGGCCGAACATGTGCTTCAATGGTTCGGGCATGACGTACTACTTCATCATCTGCTCGACACAAATCCACCGGCCTTTTTCCACGGTGAGTTTCGGATCACGGATAAAACTGTAGCCCCACGTCTGCCCGCGCGGCGGACTCTCGCGCATCTCGCACCAGTAGGTGTAAAAGTCCCACGTCTACGCCTTGCTGAACGGCTCTATGCCTGACCAAAACGACTTCGCTCCATCCGTGCGGAACCCGGCCTTCACACTCGGCCACGCCGTCGCCGGAAGATTTCCGCCCAGACACGGCCCGAAGTGATTCAACTCCGCGCAGTCCTCC
>JANNVM010000404.1:0-8499 GCA_031414455.1 Verrucomicrobiota bacterium | reverse complement strand
GCCGGTTCGGGCACCACGGTCTCCGCAGCCTCAATCCCCGCCGCCCATTTGGTCCTTCATTTCCTTGGGCAGGAATTTCTTGAAGCGGTTCTTATCAATGGACTTCATGTAGGCTTCGAACGGTGTCACGAGCCCCTCCTGGAGTTGCTTCCAGATGGCCTGATCCATGAACTGCATTCCGAGCGCGGCACCGCCGGTAATGACGTCGGTGAGTTTCTGAGTGGCCCCTTCACGAATGATGGCGGAGACGGCTGGAGTGGCGATGAGGATCTCATTGACCGCGATCCGTCCCTTGCCGCTGGCCCGTTTCATGAGGAGTTGCGCCAGCACCCCGCGCAGTGAGGCCGAAAGCATGGTGCGCACCTGCGCCTGCTGATCGGCGGGGAACACGTCCACAAGTCGGTCCACCGTTTTGCGGGCATTGTTGGTGTGCAGGGTTCCGAAAACGAGCAGGCCCGTCTCCGCGGCGGTGAGCGCCAGGGAGATGGTTTCCAAGTCCCGCATTTCTCCGACGAGCACGATGTCCGCGTCCTCGCGCAGTGCGGCGCGCAGACCGTCGGCGAATGTCGGCGTCTGGATCGGCACCTCGCGCTGCGTGATGATGCTCTTTTTGTTCCGGTGCACGAACTCGATCGGCTCCTCCACGGTGATGATGTGCCGGGCGTAGTTGATGTTTACGTAGTCAATGAGCGCCGCCAGCGTGGTGGACTTGCCGGAACCGGTCGGGCCGGTGACGAGGACGAGGCCGCTGCGCATTTCACCGAAACGCTTCACCACCTGGGGAATCCCGAGATCCTCCAGCGTCGCGATCTTGGTGGGAATGATCCGGAACACTGCGGCGTGACCAAGATTCTGCTTGAAGAAATTGCAGCGGAACCGGTTATCATCGTCCATCTCGTAGGCGAAATCGAGGTCGCCCCTGCTGAGATACTTCTCGTAGGCGCGGGGCTCACAGATTTCCCGCATCATCTCGTCCATGTGACTTGTGGAGAGGATTTCATCGGAGAGGTGGTGAATCCCTCCGTGGACGCGAATCTTCGGCGGCTGGCCTTCGGAGAGGTGAAGGTCGGAGCCTTTCGCTTCGATGAGTTTCTGAAAGTAGTTGTCTATAATGGCCATGACGGGCGTTCGGGGAAAGAGTTGGGGGAACCAGCGGTGCCGTCAGCCTTTGAGGTCGGTGCGCATTTGGTCCTGATCAATGGCGCGGTAGAGGGCGTCTTCGACGCTGATGATGCCGGCGTTGCAGAGATCCTTGAGCGCGTCGTCCATGGTGATCATGCCAAGGGCTTTGCCGGTTTGCATGATGCCAGGCAGCATGAAGGTCTTGCCCTCACGGATGCAGTTGGCGACGGCGGGAGTGTTCACGAGAAACTCGATGGCGAGCGCCCGGCCGTTGCCGTCTTTGCGCGGCACGAGCTGCTGGGAGATGATGCCGCGCAGGGATTCACTCACCATGACGCGAATCTGATCGCGCTGGTCAGTGGGGAAGACATCGAGCACCCGGTCGAGCGTTCGTGCCGACGAGCCGGTGTGCAGGGTGCCCAGCACGAGGTGCCCCGTTTCGGATGCGGTGATGGCGAGAGAGATCGTTTCCAGGTCGCGCATTTCCCCCACCATGATGACATCCGGGTCCTCCCGGAGTGCTCCGCGCAGCGCGGCGGCGAACGAATCCGTGTGGGTATGCACCTCGCGCTGATTTACGTGGCATTTCGCGCTCTCGAAAACATACTCGATGGGATCCTCCAGCGTAATGATGTGATCGTTGCGCTCGTGATTGATCTCACTGACGAGCGCCGCCAGCGTGGTGGACTTGCCGGAGCCCACGGAACCGGTGACGAGCACGAGGCCGTTGTGGTACTGTGTCAGGGGCTTGAGCGATTTTGGCAGGTGCAGTTCCTCCATGGTCCGCACGCGGGTATTGATGATGCGGAAGACCATGTCATAACCGAGGCGCTGCTTCACTACTGAAGCCCGGTAGCGGCCCGTGGGTGTGGCGTAGGCGAAGTCCACATCGCCGCGCTCCTTGAGGCGCTTGAGTTCGCGGGGGCCGAGGAAGCCGAAGGCCAGCCGCTCCGCCTCCGCAGCGGTAATGATGTCGGCGTTAGGCCAGATTTCCTGGAGCGCTCCATAGCGCCGCCAGCAGGGCCGCGATGACGTGGCGAGGTGAATGTCGGAGCAGTCATACTCCTGTCCGAATTTCAGATACTCATCAACATGCTGCAGCGTGACCACCCGGTCCTGGATGGGCTCCACATGTCCGGTGTGCAGGGCATGATCATCATGGCTGCCGTGATCCTCACGGTCATGGTATTCGGGATCTGCGTCGTGCTCAGCGTAGTCCGTGGGTTCCTCGCTCATCAGAAAGTATTGGGTAGGGAAAAGGTGATGCCGCCACCGGTAAATATTGGCAGCAGACAGGACGGGTTATCGGGTTTTCCCCGGGGGGTCCGCAAGTAATTTCTTTAGGCTGGCAGCAGAGATTGACGAAAACGCGGGCATTGCCGGGCACAGAGGGTGTAAGGTGGCGAAAAGAAAACGGATGACCGACCATGTCCACAGACTGGTGAGCATTCCACCGAAATATGCAGTCTCGCAGCAGGAGGGCTGCCTGAAGCGAAAAAGCGCCATTTGGCTGGCCCGGAACCACGGCGGCCCGAAGCGGAATTTCACCGGGGCTCATTTCCGGGCGCGGGGGCGATTTTGTTTCCACCGCGGGGCGGGATGAAGCCGTCGTGTGCCAGGATTTCCGGGAGCTGAACCACCATCTTGTCAGGCCAGTCACGCTTTCAGCAGAAGGACCCCGGGGTGGGCGTGGAATTCGAGGCTGAAACGGAATCGTTTCAGTAAGGAGGCACCCCGCCGTGCCGCTCCGTCTCGACTGGCATCCGCCGCCGGACCTCTGGGTCAGGGCAACGCGAAGATACGGTAGCAGCGGCGTCTGACGGTTGCGCTTTCCGAATCCACGAAGGAACCGCCAGCGACAATTCCGGCCGATATCCATGTGATGAGGTCGGTGCTGCGCTCGACGCGGTAGCTCTGCCCGGCTACGAAGGGCCAGCTTATAGTGACGACACCTCCAGTGGTTGAAGCAGTGGCGGCCGGTTGCTGGCCGGGGGAGTTGGCGGGAATGCCAAAGGCAGCCTCGACCCAGTCGGGCACGCCGTCGGCATCGGTGTCCGTATCTTCGAGTCGGGTGGTTCCACCGGGGGTCCCGTCGGGGCTGGACGAGGCGCGCCAGTTGAGCGGATTGTTGTAGTCGCCATTGACGTCTATCACTTCGAGGGACGGGCCCTGGCCGTCCGGTGTCAGCGGCCACGGGGCTTCGTCGTCGTAGGTGAAGTCGTGGATGGCATTGCCGGAGGCGTCGTTGAGGATGATGCGTTCGCCGCCGTTATTGAGGACGCCGGACGACCACGGAGTGAGGGCGAGGCGGGGAGCACTGCCGTATTTGGCGAGGAAGGCGGCCGTGTCACCTGTCAGGACGATGAATTCGCCGGGCGCGAGAGATTCATTGCCGAAGCTGTAGGCGGCAAACGGGATGGTCGCCGGGAAGCTGACTCCATTGAGATTTATCGCAGCCGCTCCGGTGTTTTGGAACTCAAGGTATTCGGTGCTGCCGGCGGCCGGGCTATACATCACCTCGGTCAGACGCAGGCTGGCGAGCACGTCGGCGGATTTTGCGGGATCGGCGACGAGCAGGTAGTCGAACGAGGCGCGCAGGTTCTGGGCGGTTTCGGTGGAGGCGAAGATCCCGCCTTTGACGGCGGTGGTACCGGCCGGAATGGCCTGAGTTTGATCAACGGTCCAAACTCCGGCCACGAGGCGGGAGAAGATCAGGGAGTTCCCGGATCGCTGGATGCGCAGGGCATCGGCACGCATGGGGGCTGGAGTGATCGGCGGCAGGCCGCCACCACCGGTGCTGGTGGCGGGGGTAATCTGGATACCGCTGATGCCGGCCTCGAATCCCGCCGCAGTGGAGGCGTTGCGGGTGATGTTGAGTTTGATCTTTCCGTTGCTGTTGCGGCTCACATTGGACAGGGTCAGGAGGCGCATGATGGTGGCGCTGCTGTTGGCCGAAAATGTGCTGCTCGTGCCGGCGTCATTCACGTTGACGTTCATCGAAATCGTCTGGGTCGCGGCGTCAACCACACTGGAATAGAGCGTCACGTTGTAATTGCTGGGCCATGGATCTACGGGAATTTCATAAATGAGGCCGCCGCTGGCCACGCCATTCCGGCGGGAGTCGCCGATGAGTCCAAAGTGCTGGCTGGCGCCGCCGACTGTGGGATTGAAGGCCTGAGTGGTGGTGGCAGTGGCCGGACTGGCGAGGAAGTAGCTGTCCGCCTGCCAGATTTTGGCGTCCGTTTCGGTCACCTGCGGGCCGCCGCCGTTGATCAGGATCGGGGGTGGAGTGGTGACGGTGCCTCCAGTGTAGAAAGTGGTGGCAGGGTCGTCACGGCGAACCTTCACCTGGTCACCCGTTTCGAAGCCGTAAACGTAGCGCACGGCCTGACCGCCCTCCACCGTGTCGAGCATGAGTCCGGTGTTGAAGAATTCGCCAAGGTGCTTGGTCTCGAGATGGACATCCGACTGCAGAATCCAGTCCCCGGAAGCCGGAACCGGTCTCGTGATCAACGGGAAGGTTGTGGAATCCAGCGGAGCGGCGGCCACTTCAGTGATCTGAAGCATCAGACGGCCGGTGGTGTCCTCCATCGAGTACCAGCTCAGGGGCGAGTTATTGTCGCGCAATTCGGTATTCGTGGCCGTGAGATCCGGAGCAAGGAGCAGGCCGTTCCCAAAGCTCTGAAAGTCCGTAGATGCGTAGGCGTTGATCTCACGGGTCAGACTGGCAGGAGTGCCGGCACCATCCGTGCCGCTGAGGACGACGGTGTAAATGCCGGGAATGGAGAAGATGAGCCGGCGGCCGGTGGCACCCGATGGGGTGTTGGTGACACCCGTCAGCGGGCTGATCGCCCAGTTGAGGCTGAGGGGGGTGCCTTCGGGATCGTAGCTGCCGGTGGAATCAATGATGACGGCCTCACCGATCGCGGCACTCTGGGAAGCGGGATCGGTGGTGATCACGAGAACCGGAGGGGCATCGGCGGTCTTGGTGACATTGACGGTGACGGCGAGTTGAGTCAGGCCATCCGTGCCGAGGACGGGCCCCACACGGTCCCACGCCCGGACGGTGAGGGCATTGGCTCCCAGTTTGAGGGCAATCCCGGTGATCTGCCAGGTTGATGCCGTGAGCAATGTGAACACCCCTTCAGGATGACCATCCACCGTGACATTCGAGACGGTCGCCGGCGCATTCCCGCTCAGTGAGGTGAAATGCAGCGCTGTGGAGGCCCCAACCGAAGCGGTGGCACTGAATGCGATGGTTTGATTCCCGGTGCCGATGAAGTTGTCGATGGTCGGACGGCGGTTGGTAAACCAGTTCTTGTAGTAGTTCTGGTCGATAGTGTAGCTGGCAGACTGATCCTCCCTCGACTGGAGCCATGCATTCATGCGGGGGGAATCCTTCGACCATTTGTCACGGATCTCCTGGAGATAGTAGTTCAACTGACGGCGGAACCACGGGCGGCCGAAGAAGGCACCGGTGCCCCCAATGCCCCCGAGGACGCTTTCCCCCGTATTCTGGAAGTCAAGATCCCCATCCCAGAACTCAAACTCCCATTTGCCATCGGTGGGGCGGCGATAGACATAGCCGTTTTTACCGCGGTTGATGGTGAAGTTGTCCCATGCGCCTGCCCAGCCCTTGATGGCGGCGTAGCGCGCGAACTTGTCCACATCGAACAGATTTTCGACCGAGGCCCGGTAGGCGGCATCCGCCGCGCCGGCGGCCGGGGTCACGTTGTTATTATACATCGTCCGGATCCAACTGGTGAGACCCGAGTAGTCATAACGCTCCGCCTGCGTGCGGATGGGCCACGATCCGTGCCAGTAAACCGGATTCTCAAACCAGCGGGTATCTACCACCCAGTTGCCGTCAACCTGGGAGCGGTTTTCGCTGGCGAGGTCGTCACCGAAATACCATGCATCGTCAATCTCGTGAAGTTCACTGTCGCTCGAGTTCGGATAGGTCCGGTCCAGCATGTCGGTGTCGGTTGGTTCCGTGTCTTCTTTCAGCGAAAGGCCGAGGTTGTTGAACTGCACGTGAACGAACTCGGTTTCCGCCGCCGGATAGCCGAGGAGATAGAGCCAATAGCGGCTGACATCGTTATTCCAGCGGCGGGCACCGTTATCGGCGGCATCATTGTCCGCACCGGTTTTTTCGCGTCCGCGGAACATGCGGTCCTTGGGGAATTTCGTGCGGATCCGGTCCATGCTGTTGCCGCCGTCACGGGTCCATGGGGAACCACTCTTCCGGGATTCCACGTTGTAGGTGATTTCCTTTTCGTTAGTGATGAGGGTGGAGTTGTAGTAATGGTTCGACATCCGCGGGTGGCGGTAGTTGTAGGTGGCGGAGGAGCCGGCGCTGCCGATGCTGTTGCGGTCGTACTCGGACATGACGAAGCGCCGGACGAGCAGGTCGCTGACGACCGGGGAGCTGTCCACGATCCAGAGGCCGGGCGTGCTCACGCCTCCGGCCGGATAAGTGGTCGTGCCGCCGCCGGTGGCGGCAGCCTGGATGTAGAACTGGGCAATGACCCCTTCCGTTTTGTAGTTGGTGATCGTCGCCGTGTAGAGCCCGTCGGCTGCGGTGGCGTCGCCGCCGGTGCCGGCGTCATTCATGGCGGTAGTGGTCCACGGGTTCGTCCCGGCGATGGAGTCCAGGCGATGCACCACCGAGACCGAGGCCAGAGGCAGAGCCGTGGAGACCCGGGCGAGGATTTTCACGTCATCGGTGGCCCTGGGCACCACCGGGCTGTGGAGCATGGACCAGATTTCCGGTGCGGCGGCGGCCGCCGCGCGGGAATTGGCTGCCCCCGGAGTGCCGAGGTTGTTCGGGATGGGCACCGCGAAGGTGCGGCCCCATGTGTGGTCCTGGGAAACGAGGATGAGCCGGCTGAGGCCGTTGACCCAGCGGGCCTGGAACGACATCGTGTAGGAGGTGCCTCCGGTTTGAGGCACGTCGCGTTCGATGGCGTTGCCCTTCATGTCACCCGCACCATCGGCCACAATGTGGAGGCCTTCCGCGTCGGCGAAGGTGGCCCAGTGGGTTCCGGTGACGCGCCAGCCGTCGATCCCGCTGTTCAGAGGCGACAAGGCGGTGGTAAGGGCGGCGGATGCAGCTCCAGTCACGTTATAGGTCATATTGCGGACAACGAGGTGTCCGTCGCCGACGAGATTGAGGTGAATTTCCGGAGTAATGAGCGGACCGACGCCATAGAATATGCCGGTGTGGGTGAAGTTCGCCCACTGGCCTTTGGCGCTTTCGTCCGATGCGGCCCATGACGAACCGGAGTCGTTGTCCATCATCGGATTGATCAGTTCGAGCGCCGATCCGAGGGCATCGGCCGCACGGGGCCAGTTGCCGCCGGTGTGGTAGTCCACTTCGTCGGCGAGATTGCCCGTGGAATCCACAAGCCGGATCAGATCGCCCCCGTTGCCGAGGCTGCCGCCGTAATCGCCGGCGACGCTGGTGGCCGCGGGGTAGTTGGCGGTAATATAGGCGGCATTCTGCGCGACCACGAGGCGCGCTCCGGGGGCGATGGTGGTGGCGGCGGGAATGGTATAGCTGATTCCGGAATCAAACGACCAGCCGCCGACATTGACCTGGGTGGCACCGCGATTGTAGAGTTCAACGTATTCGCCCTGACGGTGATCCGAAGGCGGCGCATACATGATTTCACTGAGGACCACAGAGGAATTGCGATCCGGCACGTTGACCGCATCCCGCGTTGACGTGGCGGTGGCATACCATTCGCCGGAACCTGCGGGCCACGCCTGCGAGCCCGACTTGCCGGCTCTCCGGGTGATTTCGGCTTCGGCGAGCACCGTGTTGTTGCCGTCAATCACGAATAGCGTGAGATCTCCCGAGGCGTCAGTGGCGAAATTGACGTTTACGCTCGCGAAGCCATTGGCGGCAATGGACCCGGCGAGGGCTACTTTGTCGGTAAACGTTTTCGCCGAGGCGATGAACAGCCCGGCGAGCGGAAGCGGCGCGGCGCTCAGGTTGGCGAACTCGACCCAGTCGGCACGGCCGGTGATGGTGTCGAAGTGGACTTCGTTCAGCGCCGGGGCAGTGACCGCTCCGCCGGTCGTAGTGGCGCTGGCGTTTGGCTGACCAGGGGTGGCCTGGGAAAAACGGAACCACGAAGCGCCGCCGACCGGTTTCCGTCCGATCGAGCGACCGTCCTGCGGGAGAGTGGCGATGAGGCCGGTGAACGGCGTGCCAGCGGGCCGGGAGACGTAGATCGAAGTCGAAGGTGCCGTGGGAGAGAAGCCGGATTCCGCAAACCCGATCGTGGCCAGTCCGCCGGCCGGAACGATCAGCGTCTGCGTGATGGGGAATTTCGTCCAATTGCCAGACGTGTCCGTCAGAAAGTAGCCGTT
>JANNVM010000403.1:0-3341 GCA_031414455.1 Verrucomicrobiota bacterium | reverse complement strand
CGGCATCGCCAGCACGGGCGGAGCACTCGCCGCGCTGCTGGCAGCGAATACTGCAGGCGCGGCACCGGCGGCGCTCGCAGGGCGCATAGCCACTCAGTCGCTGGCTGCCGCAGCCTCCGCGGGCGGAACGCTCAGCGGGGCGTTCACCGGACTCGGCGCCGGTGCCCGGTGGAAAGGCGCGGCGGCGGTGGTTGCGCTCATGACGGCGGCGGCTTTTACCGGCTCCGTGGTGCAGCGCCGGAACTTTCACAAGATCTCGCCCACTGCGCCCAAACTATCAGCCGCAGTGGCCGCCGGGGTCCCCTCCACTGCGGCCCCGGCAACGGCAGCGGTGCCGGTGCCAGAGCCGGCGATGGATGTGGCCGCCATCATCGATGCAGCGGCAGCCGAATGGCGCGGCGGGCGGGAGACGGTGGCCGGTTCCGCCAAAGCCCTCGCGCTTCTCAGCCGCATCCGGGCAGAGGAAATCCGCGACGCTCTCAGCAAAACCGCCGTGCTCACAGACGAACCTGCGCGCTGGCTGGTGACGAAGCATCTGGTCAATCTCTGGACGTCTTTCGACGCGCCCGCCGCACTCCAGTGGGCTTCCAGCGATGCCGCCGGATCGCGCCGTGCGGAACTGCGCAGCGGAGTGCTCAACGCGTGGGCGGCAGAGAATCCGCAGGCTGCGATGGGCTGGGGGAGCAAAGTAACCGCCGCTCGGCAACAGCCGGATCATTCCGTGCTGGCCACCGCCTTTCGTTCGTTCGCGGCCAGTCAGCCCAACGACGCGCTCCAGCAGATGCGCTTCCTAGCCACGCCGGTGGAGCGCGACCTGGCGCTGCGCGGCATTCTGGAATCCGTGCATTCCGACGAAGACCGCGTGCGGCTCTCCGGCTTCATCGCCGCCATCCCCGAACCCGAAGTGCGCATCCAGGCGCGCCGCGCTCTCGTGGAGCAGTGGGCCGCGCACGACATCAAGGCTGCCGCCACCTATGTGGAAAAAGCCGAGCCCGCATGGGAGCGCACGCGGCTCATGGACAGCCTCGGCTATTCATGGCTGCAAAGCGACGCGCCCGCCGCCGCGGCGTGGTGGGCGGGCCATGCTCCGGGGGCCGACACGCTGGTGAAGATCATCAATGTCTGGGCGCAGCAGGACCCGGATGCCGCGGGCCGCTGGCTGGATGCCCAGCCCCGCGGCGCGCAGAGCGACACGGCGCGCATGACCTTCGCCCGTCAGGTCGCGGACCTCGATCCCGAGAGCGCACTCCAGTGGGCAACCACCGTTTCTGATGCCGCCGTGAGCGAAGGCACCATCGACCACATCTTCAAATCCTGGCACGCCCGTGATCCTGCCTCGGCCTCCGCTTTTCTGAAAGCGTCCAACTGGCCTGCTGAACGCAAAGCGCGTCAGCCGCAGTGAGTTTTCAGAGTTCAGTTTTCAGGAAACGCAGGCGGTCCGGCCCCTGAAAACTTAACTCTGAAAACTTCTCCCTCCACCTCCCAACCCAAACCAACCCAAACCAATGAAACCACCCGCACTACTACTCCTCGCCGCCGCGCTCACTCCCGCGCGAGCCCATGAATTCACCGTCCACGAATGGGGCACGTTCACCACGGTGTCCAGCTCCGACGGCACGCATCTCGACGGTGTGCAAAATGAAGAGGCCCCGCTGCCTCCGTTTGTGCGCCACATCGACGGACTGGTGGGCACCTATGCCCCGCCGGGCAGCAAAGGCATCTCCTTCCAGCGTCCGCTGGCCCATGTGAATGTGCGCATGGAGACGCCGGTGGTTTATTTCTACACCGACCGCGCGTTCGACGCCCAGGTGGACGTGCAATTCCACGGCGGCATGATCAGCCAGTGGTTCCCGGAGCGCAGCGCGGGGGAGAAGCTGCCGGATTTTGCGCGCGACAAGAAGAAGCAAATCATGCCAAACGAGAGCACGCTCGATTTTGGAAAACCGCGCACGGGTTCCATCCGCTGGAATGTGCGCGTGGAGCCCGCGGGTGAGGATCAGTCGGGGCGCGTCTTCCAGGGCGGCGAGCTTCCCTGCTGGCTGCATCCGCGGGCCACGGACTCCGCGCTGGTGACCAATGCGCAGGGCCAGACAGACAAGTATCTTTTCTACCGCGGCCTGGGGCATCTCACCCTGCCGGTGACCTTCACCTCCACCGGCACCACGGTGAAAGCCACCAACACTGGAGCCGAACCCGTAGGGCAGTGGCTGCTCTTTGATCTCAATGCCCGGCAGCAGGCGCGCTGGATCGTGCCGCCGGCGATTCCCGCGGCTGCGGATGGCCAGCGCCCGGAGGTGCCGGTGGAGATCGGCTCCCGGGCATACCAGGCCGACTGGAAAAAAGCGCTCTACGCCGACGCCGTGAAGATGCTCGTGGATGCCGGACTGTATCGCAAAGAAGCCGACGCCATGCTCCAGACATGGTGGGACAGCTACTTTCTGCGCCCCGGTATCCGCATCTTCTGGGTCGTGCCCCGCGGCTATGTGGACAAGGCGCTGCCGCTCACCGTTTCTCCTCCTCCGGCCAAAACCGAGCGCGTCATCGTGGGCCGGTCGGAGATCCTCACGCCCGCTTTTGAGCAGCAAATGTTGAATGCGTTTGCCTCCGTGGTGCCGGACCACGGCAATGCCATGCAGGGTGACCGCTTCTTTCCCGCCTACTCCACCCGCGTGGACCAGCTCCATGCCGCCGGGCGTAAAGCCGACCCCGCCAAATGGGCGGGCGGCAAGTGGGCGGGCTATTTCCAGAATGGCGTGCAGCAGACTGTGGAAGTCGCGCCGGATGGCAGTGTCAACGTGACAGAGCCCGATCGCACCGCCACGGGCCGCATGGTGGAAACCGCCACGCCCAACGTGATGGAAGTGCGCTACAGCGACGACCGCGTGGAGCGCTGGAGCCTCAGCTCCCCGCCGGCCTTGAACTACGCCCATGTGGAACACTGGGCGCGGGCCGACGACGTGGACCGGATTCCCCCGGTCACGGGCAGTGCGAGCAAACAGTGAAACTGCCGGAGTCTCCCGGGGCCGGATCGGGCGAGTGCGGCCGGGCACCACCGGAATGCGCCCCACGGCATTCGTGCAGGAGGCAATTGGCCGCACGAGATCGCCAGATATTTCACCGGGTGATGAGTCGGATGCTCATTGGAACTTGTGGGCTTGAACTGCTTGTCGCGCCTCTGCCTCCACGCTAGCGGAGTCACTGGCGCGCGCCACGATTTGCGCGAACGCGAGGCGCTGGCTTTCCGCGAGATAGCGCACCATCTCGCGATACTTGAAGTAGCGGTACGAGGGTGAGGGATGCTCCTCGCCGGACGCGAAGCGGCGGAGTCCTTCCGACTCCGG
>JANNVM010000402.1:0-4766 GCA_031414455.1 Verrucomicrobiota bacterium | reverse complement strand
AAAGAACGATCACGCCAACTTGACAAAACCGCAGCCATACCAGCCGGTGGCGGAAGCCACCGGACCCGCAGCCAAAGATTGCGGGAGCCCCGGCAGGGGCGGCACCGGTGCAGGATTCGCGCCGCAGAGTTTCGCCCCTGCAGGGGCTCTAGATCCATTGTTTTTCCAACCGGTGGCTCACGCCACCGGCTAATATCTGCCAGCCCTCCGGGCTTTAGAATTCCGGAATCCGCTAAGTTAGCACTTATGGGGCAGCGCCCCGGGTTTTCGCATCTCGTTCATTTTGAGGGCTGAAAGCCCGACACAACCACAGGGCGAAAGGCGCTCAACAATTACGATTCTTCATTTCCAAGAAAAGCCTTGCAATGAACCCGTGCGGAATTGACGACGGCATCCGTTCCGGCTTTGCTGCGGCATGACTGACATCTCTGACAACTCATGGAAATCGCGTGCCGTCTCCGCGGAGGAGGCCGTGCGAGGGATCACGTCCGGCATGAGAGTTTTTATGCACGGAGCCGCGGCCACCCCGACGCCGCTGGTCGAGGCCCTGTGCGCACGGGCGGATCTCCAAAACGTGGAGTTGTGTCATCTGCACACCGCGGGCCCGGCACCGTTTGTCGCCCCGGAAATGGAGGGACGCATCCGGTCCGTGTCGTTTTTTGCCGGGGCACCGGTGCGCGAAGCGATCGCGGCCGGCCGGGCGGATTTTATTCCCGTTTTTCTGTCGGACATTCCGGGGCTGTTTCGCAGCGGGACGCTGCCGCTGGATGCGGCGCTCGTCCAGGTGTCGCCGCCCGACCGCCATGGAATTTGCTCCCTTGGCACGTCAGTGGACGCAGCGCGGTCCGCAGTGGACTGCGCGAAGTTGATCATCGCCGAGATCAACGATCAAATGCCGCGCACGCACGGCGCGACCATGCTGCCGCTCGCGCGCATTGCTGCTTTTTTCCACACCAACCGTCCGCTGTGGGAACATCCGCCCGAGCCGGAAACACCGGAGACGGCGCGGATCGGCGAAATCATTGCCGGCCTCATTGAAGACGGCGCGACCCTGCAAACAGGCATCGGAGCAATTCCGAATGCCGTGCTCTCACGTCTCGGCGACAAACACGAACTCGGCGTTCACACGGAAATGTTTTCCGACGGGCTCATTCCGCTCATCGAAGGCGGCGTGGTGACGAACCGCCACAAGGCCGTTCACCCGGGGCGCACGATCACCAGTTTCATCAACGGCACGCGGCGGCTCTACGATTTTGTGGACGACAATCCGCTCGTCGAATTCCATCCCTGCGACCGCACCAACGACACCAATCTCCTCCGCAAACTCAACCGTCTCGTCGCCGTGAACAGTGCGCTCCAGGTGGACCTCACCGGGCAGGTCTGCGCGGATTCCGTCGGGCACCGGATTTATTCCGGCATCGGAGGTCAGATGGATTTCCTGCGCGGCGCGGCGCTGTCGCACGGCGGCAAAGCGATCCTGGCATTCCCCTCGACGGCGAAACACGGCACGGTCTCGCGCATCACTTACGAACTCGCGCCGGGTGCCGGCGTTGTGACATCCCGCGGCCATGTGCATTGGGTCGTCACGGAATACGGTGCCGTGAATCTCCACGGACTCAGCCTCCAGCGCCGTGCGGAGGCACTCATTGGGCTAGCCCATCCGGACTTCCGCGCCGAACTGCGGCGGCAATCGGCGGCACCGGTCAGTGGTTGATCACTCCGCTGGCCACACCGCACCCTCGCGGATCCATTTTTTGAGAATCTTCGTCTCTTCCGGAGTCATGCGACTGCCCACCGGCGGCATGGTTTTCACCGGCGCATGAGTCAGGCTGAGGTTGCCGACAAGAAGGCTCTTTTCCGGATGCCCTGGCACGATGCGGTCGCCGTAGGGGCCGCGGGCCATCACGCTGGCGCGGCTGGTGAAGTTCGCGAGGTGGGGCATTTGTTTTCCGTCATGGCACGGCATGCAATTCTGCATGAGCAGCGGCTGGACATGCGCCTTGAACTGCACCGGCCCGGTGAGCGCCTGATGCATCGCGGCTTCGCTGAGAACCGGCGGACCGACGGGCGACGTCTCCGGCCCTTCACTGCCCGTGTGATGGCAGGCGGTGAACAGGGCGGCAATGGTGATCAGCAGGAGTCCCAACGGTTTCATGACGCTGCTCTTAGCCACAATCCGCCGCAGCGCCAGTCCCGACTGCATCAGAAAGAAACCCTCACTTTCAGCGAACCGGTGACGACGTCATGCCCTTTGTTCGAGGTATTGCCGCTGCTGGAATAGTCCACGCCCAGAATGAGAGCAGTGTTCCTGCTGAGGAAAGCCGTGAGGCCCGCGCCGGCGATGCCTTCGGTGCGCTCCGCCTCAAATTCATACGCCACGCCGCCATAGACGAAGCCTCCCCAGTGCGCACCGAACTGTTTCGAGGCCGTCAGGACAAGGCCGTGGCGGTTGATGCGGTCATCAATGAGGAAGTCGGCGGGATCATCCTCGCGCTTCGCAAAGGCCTGCAACTTCTGCAGCAGAGTGTCCGCGAGTTGATGGCGATTAAAATGCTGAATCTCCGCAAAGTAACCGATCGTTAGCGCGGGACGCAGGCCGCTCTCCTCCAGCAGCGTCCATGCGACCCGGAAATCGAGATCAATGCCCTCCCCGAGATCCGCCCCGTCAATCTCCACCCGCCGCCAGCCGAGGGTGGCGTCCACATACCAGCGCTCGGCGAGACGGCGGTGGATGTTGAACGTAATGGCGTCCTGCGTGCCGCCCAGCGCGAGGAGGTGCAGGCTGTCGGCGGCCCGCTCATTGGCGCGAAACCGAAGTTCCCAGCCCGGGCCCGGCAGTTCATATCTTCCCACCGCCGCGCCGAACATCGCGCCCTGATCACCGCCGCCGGCGGTGACTTCTCCGTAAAAGCCGCGACTTGTCAGGCGACGCCAAGCCACCTCGGCCTGGTAACGGTCGGCATCCTCCTGGGTGATGAGTTTCTGATGCCCGAGACCGATTTCATCCCAGATGCCGCGCAGAAAGAGAATGTTCCGTCCGTCTCCGAAGACACCGGTGCTGAGTTCGATGCCGGTGGTCCACAGGTCGCCTTCGTGCTGATGACTGCCGGTGACACTCGTCGCAATGGCCGGCCGCACGCGGGCCAGCATTTCGCGGCTCAGGCGGGCCGAACGGAACTGCTCGCGCTTCGTCAGGTTCGCGTCCTTTTCCACAGCGCGATAGTCGGCACCGGCCGGCCCCCATGCGCCGGTGTTCGATTCCTTTTCCGCGAGCGCCATGCGGGCTTCGGCCATCGTCCGGCTGTTCCAGCCGGTGGCGGCGACTTTATTCAATAGCGCCCGCGCCTCGTCATAACGGCCTTCCTTCGTGAGGATGGCCGCCTGCAATGCCAGCACGTCAGGATGACTGGCGTCACTCTTCAAATCAGTCAGCACCTTGCGCGCGGCGGCGGGATCGTTCGTGCGCACGGCGTGCTCGCCGGCGATGAGTTGCCGGTCGCGTCCCATCGTCTGCGTCCGCTCCTTCGCCGCCTGTTGCTGTTCCGCTCCATAACGTTTGTCGTCCGCCACCACGGCATAGGCGATTCCGGCATCCTGAAACATGCGCGCCGCCGCAAACGCATCCGCCAGCGCCAACTGGTGCGGGAAAAATCCGGCATACTCCGCCTTCAATCCCATGAGCCAGTCCACCGCCTCCCGCGCCCGTCCCGCCTGACAAAGCGCCCCCGCCCTCGCCGCGATGGCCCGGGGATCGTGCGGATCCTTGCGCAGCCCGGTCTCGGCGGCGGCAAGCGCCGCCGAAGCGTGCTGCTGGCGAACGGCGGATTCCCCTCCATACAACACGTCATCCGGCACCGGCTCGGCTTTGCGGACGGTTTGGGCCTGGGTGGACACCGTACAGACGAGAGGCAGGAGCGTCAGAAAAATGCGACGCGCTGACCGGGAGGAAGGAAGGGGGAAGTTCACGCTGAACAACGAAGGCTGCGGTCGGCTTGCCTGCGTTGTAGCCGCGGCGGCGGGTTTGTCGAACAGGATTTTGGCCCTGGACCGGAAGTTCCCCGCCCCGAACCGGCGCTCCGCACCGGCCTTTTACTTGCGCCCGAAGCGCATCTGCCGGCGGGACGAAGCACGCAAAGCTCAATGGCACCTGGACGCCGGAACACACACAAGCTATCCTCACGGAATGTCTGACACCCGGTTCTGCAGGCTCTGCTCCAAAGCCCTCCGCCCTGAAACTCCCGGCGACCGCTGCCAGGCGTGCCTGATCCTGGCCGCCCTTTCTGCTGTTGATGAAAGCGAAGACACCAACGCTCTTAGCGATTCCACCCCGGCCCGTTCTCCGGCACCTGCCGTTCCGGGCTACCGCCTGTTGGAACGCATTGGCGAGGGCGGCATGGGTGAAGTCTGGGCCGCGGAGCAGACGGCCACGGGCCGCAAGGTCGCGATCAAATACATCAAGGGAACACACCGTGACTGGTTGGCCAGTGCCACCACTCTCGCCCGTTTTCAGCGCGAAATAGAACTCGCAGCGAGGCTGGATCATCCTCACATCGCCCGGGTTTATGACGGTGGGGAAATCATGGACAGTCCGTATTGCGTCATGGAATTCATCGAGGGAGAGACATTGACCGGCTACGTAAAAAGTGTCGCCCCGTCGCAGCGGCAGATGCTGGCTTTAATGGAAAAGGTGGCTGACGCCGTGCAGCACGCGCACCAGAGGTTCGTCATGCACCGCGACCTTAAGCCGGTGAACATCATGATCACCA
>JANNVM010000401.1:0-5193 GCA_031414455.1 Verrucomicrobiota bacterium | reverse complement strand
GTGATGAGCGGGCGCTCGTCATAGAGTTTTGCCAGCGGCCGCAGGTGCGAGACTTCTGCTTGCGCCACCGGATGCACACCCAGCACGGTGCCGGTGACGGTGCGCTGCCGCAGCGGCGCCAGGACGCGCGAGCCGGGAGCCAGCGCGGCCTCCATGTTGGGCGGCACGGCGTAGTCGAATTCCAGATCCGCCGCGCCATCAAGGAGCACCCGCGCCGCCGTCGCCGGCGGGGCAGGATCCTCACGGGCAAAGGGCAGCACAGTTTCAATCATCGTTGCGCAGGATAGCGGCACGGACAAAATGACAAGGCGGGGTCAGAGACGCGCGGCGTCCTGCCGCAGGATACGCACGATCTCCGTCGCGGACTCCGGATTCTCCGCGCAGGCGTGATAGCCGGAGACCGTCTTTGTGGAGACGGCGCCGGACAGGAAGGCGCTGCTCCACGGCACGACGCCATCGCTCGACTTCTCCACCGGCCGGCCGAAGCTGGTGGGCGTGAAGACGGCGATGATATTGTGATAAGGCACGAGGATGGGCCGGCGTTCGAGGGCGTGAAGGAGCGGGTGCTTTGGAGAGAAGCCCTCCGTAGCGCGCGAGCCGAGGTCACGGAAGCGGTAGAGTTCCGGGTTCACCGCGTGGCGGGCGACGGAACTCATTTCGCGGAACAGTCCGGCGATAAGTTTGGTTGGCACGATGAGGCGCGAAATCAACTTAATGACGGAGAGGTCCGCTATTTCACTGCCGCGGTGCGGGGTGGAGAGAAAGATAACGCGGGCCACGAACGGCTGGTGTTTGAAATAGAGCGTGCGCGCGACGAGATCGCGGGTTTCGGCGCTCAGCGGCAGTTCCTTCAGCGGACGCGTCCAAAACGCGCGGTAAATGTCCTCACCGCTGTCAATCACCTGCATGCGTGCGAGCAGCCCGCCCATGCTGTGACCGGCGAGCACCATCTCCTGCAGGGCGGCACTGCGGCGGGCGGGGTCGTAGCAGTCGCGGACATCGTTCAGGGAATTCCGGAATTTGGCGGCGGCGGCCTGCACCGTGAGTCCGCTTGGATAGAGATAATACCACACCTGATAGCGCCGGCGGAGGACGGGATCAGCGGCCACTTCGTTCATGATGTTGGCCCAGATGTGCGGTGCGGACTCAAGGCCGTGAATGAGCACGAGCGGAATCTTTCCTGGATCAAACAGCTCCGGCAGATAGATGCCTGCGTCCTTCAGATGATTGTCAGGCCTGACCAGTCCGGCGAAGGCGAACTTGCTGAGATGGCGCCGGCTCATGCCCTCGGCGATGGGCGCAGAGAGATCAGCGGCCAGCGTGCGGTTCGCGCCGCGCACCCGCGCAGTGTCCACATTCCGCGTGTTGTGAAACGTGAGGGTCACTCTTTGGCCGGTGGCGAAATCCGCGGTCAGGGTCGCCGGCAGACGGCGGCCGTGTTTCGGGATATGCGGGTCTATTCTTCCGGTGGCGGTCTTCTGCACCATGACGACCGGCAGTCCTTCCCCTTCCGTGCTCACCCGGCGCTCCAGCCGTGCCAGTGACTTCCCCGGATCCACGGCGGAAATCCGTTCACACCATGACGGCGGGATGACTTTCATGCCCGAAGCATCGCCGGCAAACGTGACGGTCCATCCCTGGATGGACTGCGTGCCGGTCCATGTCCGCGGCTCAGCATAAGAGTTGAGCGCCGTCAGCAAATTGCCGAGGGATGCCCCGCGATCCGAATGCTGCGCCGATTGCAGTGCGGCGTCCACCCGGCCGGACGATGAACGGGATGGCAGCGCCGTGCAGCCCACCAACGGGGACAGCGCAGCGGCCATCAGGACTCTGACAACCTGGACGGTCGCGGGACGCATTATTCCGGGCATCTTGTCTTACTGCGGCGGGGCCGTCTGCCGCTTCGCCGGCGGAGGAGGCGTTGCGGAGGGGGCGCTGGATCCGCCGCGAATCAAATCCTCCAATGACGGGTCGGCCTTGGGCGACCCCGGATTCGCCGGCTGGAGTGCTTTCACGCGTTCCCGGGCCTTCGCGAGGCGCAGTCGCATGATGGGAGGACCGATGACTTTGGCGAGCGGTGCCACTTCCCTGGCCAAATTCGCTTTCTGCTCCCCGTCCATTCTCGCCAGCAGTCCGTTGCGGCGCTGCATGAGCGCCGAGTAGGATTTTTCCAATTCGTCCGCATTCGGCACCTGCGCAGCATCTGCGGGGAGTTTCTTCACTTCCTCTGCCAGATTCTTAAGCCCGGTGAGGAGCGTTTCCACCTCCTCCGGTGACGGTGGCTCCGTGGGGACCGCGGGCTCATCCGCAGGAGCCGGCGGATCAGGAACGGGAGCCACCCGGCGGGTGTTGCGGTCAGCCGTGGCGGGCTGCACGACACGCGCTGGCTTGCTCTCCTCCTGCTTCTCACAACCAGGGGAGAGCAAGGCAGCAGCAATGACGATGGAAAGGCGGCTCTTCATGAGGGGAACCGGACACGGCCCCGGCACGGTGGCAAGCAGCCGCTTTAGAGCATTTTCCGCCCGCTGCTCCGCCCGGTTTTACCAGGGCACACTACCTTCTCACGGCAATTGACGCGGCGCACCACGCGGCCATACTCCACCGCATGTCAGAAGAGCAATCATGGCTGGAATGCCGGGCCAGCGGCGCACGCCTTGCCCTGGAGGAATCCGGCGTCGTGGGGCGCGGCCCGACGGTACGTCTGCGGGTGGACGATGCGGGTGTGTCGCGTGAACACGCGGCAGTGCGCCACCGCGACGGCGCATGGTGGGTCCAGGACCTCAGCAGCGCCAACGGCACCTTCGTCAACGGACTTCCCGCCAATGTCAGCACCCGCCTGCGTGACGGCGATGAAGTGAGCTTCGGACCCGCGCGCTACGTTTTCCGCTCGTCCGAAGGCCGCAGCGCCGCCACTGCGACCGACATCAATGAAGTCACCATCGTGGGCCGCGCACCCGGGGAATTGAATGTGACTCTGCTCGTCGCGGATGTCATGGGATTCAGTGAACTCTCGACGCGCTTCTCCGCCGCTGACATGGGCAAAACGATGAGCGCATGGTGCGAAAACTGCCGCACGCTCATGCACGACTGCGGCGGCCATGTGGACAAGTTCATCGGCGACTGCGTGTTCGCATGGTGGCACGGCTTCACCGCCGCGGTGAAGGATCAGGCGCTCACGGCCGCCCGGGCCATCTCCGCGGGACTGACGGGAGCGCAGTTGCCTGACGGATCCGCGCTTCGCTGCGGCGTGGGCCTTCACTCCGGTGAGGCCGTGCTGAGCAGGCTGGGCCCGTCAAGTCACACCCTGCTGGGCTCGGATGTGAACCTCGCGTTCCGCATCGAAACCCTCACGAGGAAACTCGAACCGGTCGTCGTCAGCCGTCCGTTCGCCAACGGGTGGCCGGATGGCGCGGCCTGGTCGTTCCCCACTCTCGGTACTCATGCCGTCAAAGGCTGGCCGCATCCGGTGGAGGTCTGTGGCGTGCGGGCCTCGGATTAGAGACGCTGATTCATTCAGCGATGGCAGGAAAAGCAGCGGGCATGGCCGCGATCCATGGCCTCTGACTCATGCTAACAGCGTGAATGGACTGACAGGATTGTGGTTCGGCTGTCTCAGCCGAACCAGGAAATGCCGGATGCTTCGTCATTCGGGCCTCGGCGTCCCGTCGGATTTCGGAATTTGTTCCCCTTCTTTTTTCTCCGGCACCGGCGGGGGCTCCACGGGTTTCTCATCCGGTTTCGCCTGGCGCAGGAAAAGCAAATGCTGCCACGGCAAGCCGTGAAACTCCCGCTCCACTGCGAAGCCCGACGCCTGCCATTCTTTGTAAATCTGAGCGCGGCTCATCTTGTGTTCGGGCTTGATGGGAACCTTTGGATCCTCGGTGCGGAATTCCACGAGCGCCACCACGCCCTCCGGCTTGAGCGCCGTGTGCATGGCTTTGAGCATTTGCTCCGGATGACCGAACTCATGATAGACATCCACAAGCAAAATGAGATCACACGAGGCCGGCGGAAGTTTCGGATCCCACGGTTCGCCGAGGATGGTTTTTAAATTCTGCAGGCCCCTGCCCTCAGCCCTCGCCTTGAGCATATCGAGCATCTGCTGCTGAATATCCACGGCGAGGATCGCGCCCTTTTCGCCCGTCGCGGCGGCCATCTTGAGTGCGTGATAGCCATTGCCACTGCCGAGGTCGCAGATCGTCCAGCCGGGCTGTATTTTGAGTTGCTCCAGCATGAGGGCGGCGTTCTCCTCCTGCTCCCGGTTTTCGCGCAGCAGCCATTCGGCACCGGTCCAGTGCATGGTCTTCGCGATGATGCGGCCCATGTATTCCGTGAGTTCCGGCGGTGCCGCCGCGGCGGGTTTCTCCGGCGGTGCCGGAGTCTGGGCCGGCAGTGAAAAAGTGAGGGCGAGAAGAAAAGAAGCGATGCGCATGACGGCGGACCCTACATGCGGAGTGTGCCGCTGCCAATGCGTTTGGACGGCATCTCAATCCGCCTCACCGGAGCGGCCCTCCACGAACTGCTGCACCAGCGGATCCTTCGAGGCAAAAAGTTCCGCGGGCGTGCCCGCGAAAAAGACAACGCCGTCGCGCAGGTAAATCACGCGGTCGGCCACGGTGCGCACACTCTTCATGTCATGCGTCACCACGACGGAGGTGCATTTATAGCGGCGCTGGATGCGGCGGATGAGGTGATCAATGCTGTCAGAAACGATAGGATCGAGGCCGGCGGTCGGCTCGTCGTAAAGGATGCAGCGCGGGCGGGTAATGATCGCGCGGGCGAGGGCAGCGCGCTTTCTCATGCCGCCACTGAGCGCGGACGGGAGCTTCTCCTTGCTGTCGGCGAGCCCCACGTCACTGAGCACTTCATGGACGGCGGCCGCGATTTTGGCGGCGTCTTTCTCACCGGCCTCATGCAGCGGAAAGGCCACGTTCTCCTCCACTGTCAGGCTGTCAAAAAGCGCACCGTCCTGGAAGAGCATGCCGATCTTCCGCCGGTGCGGCCCGAGCTGTCGTTCCGTGAGTTGGGTGATCTCCTTGCCTTCCACGGTGATGGAACCGCTCGTCGCCGGCATGAGGCCCATGATCAGTTTGAGCGACACACTTTTCCCCGTGCCCGAGCCGCCGATGACGGCCAGGCTCTCGCCGTGGTAAATGGTGAGGTCCATGCCGCGCAGAATATGCTGCTGGCCGA
>JANNVM010000400.1:0-2330 GCA_031414455.1 Verrucomicrobiota bacterium | reverse complement strand
ATCGAAAAACATCCGAAGACCACTTTCGTCTGCGTTCACTTTGCCAACAACTCGGAGGACATTCAGTGGGTGGAGCGCGCGCTCGACGCGCATCCCAACATGATGGCCGATCTCGCCGCACGCATTCCGGAAGTCGGGCGTCACGCGCCGGAAGAGGTGCGCCGCATTTTTACCAAACATCAGGACCGCATTCTTTTCGCTACCGATTTCATGGTCTATGACCGCCTCATTCTTGGCTCCGCCGGGGATGCCGAGCGCCCGACCGACGACGACGGCGTGTTCTTCTTCGATAAATGCTGGCGCTGGATGTAAACAAACGACCGCGACTGGGCGCACATGACACCGATTCAGGGCGACTGGACGATCAATTCCATCAGCCTGCCACCGGAAGTTTGCCGGAAGATCTACTTCGACAACGCGCAGAAGCTGCTCGCGCGATCCATGCCGCTGCCAGTGATGAGGGCGGCCCGCGTGGCGCAGGATTTCAAACCCGATGGCAAACTGGATGATGCCGCATGGTCCACAGCAACGCCGGTGCGTATGGAGTATCAATCACACGACGCCTCGGCTGTCCCGGCATTGAGCACCGCCGCGCGAGCGCTGTGGAGCGACCAGTTTCTCTATCTCGCCTACGAAGCACCGTTCACCGCCCTGACAGCATTCGACCCGCCGCAAAAAGACGAACGCATCGGCCTCTGGGACAAGGATGTCGTGGAAGCCTTCATCGGCACCGACAGTGCCGTACCGGGAAAATACACCGAATACGAATGGGCTCCCAACGGCGAGCAACTCGACCTCACCGTGGACCCGAAGGACAAGAACTTCGCATGGAGCAGCGGCATGGAATCGTCCGTGACCGTAGATGAAGCCGCCAAAGTCTGGCGCGTGGAAGTGCGCATCCCCATGAAGTCACTCAGCATCACCCCGCCGCAGGCCGGCACCCGCTGGCGCATCAACCTTTTCCGCCACGACGCCGCCGCCAAAGCCGGCCTCGCCTTCAGCCCGGCGCTTACCGGCACGTTTCACACGCCCGAACGGTTCGGCTGGCTGGAATTTGCAAAGTAACGCGGCAGGCTGAGTTTGCTGCCACAAAATCCCGCCGCAGAACTTGCAAATGCCCGCCGGGCTCATAGCTTCAATACCATGACTGACCTTCAAGCCGTCCGCGATGCGCTCGACCGCCTTCCTGAGCGCGCAACCCTCGAGGAAATCACCGAGGAACTCCAGATCATGGCCGCCGTGCGCCGCGGTCGGGATGATGCGGCTTCCGGAAGGACCCGCAGCCATCAGGAGGTGGGTCAACTCATGGAATCCTGGGCCAGCGCATGGACTTCAAGGTAATCTGGTCGGAGACCGCCATCACCGATTTCAAAGAAATTTGTGATTACATCGCGACACGAAACGCTGTCGCGGCGCTCCAGGTGGGACGGGGTGTCATGGATCATGTAAACCTTCTCGGAACATTTCCCTTCATTGGCCCGGCCTATCCCCGGAGTACGAACGGTTCTCTGCGCGAAATTGTCTTCAGAAATTACCGCATCTTCTATGATGTCAGCGAACATGACCGCAAGGTGGAGATACTGCACATTCGGCACGGAGCGCGTGAGGAACCTGATTTTTGAGCAGGCGGGAATTTGAAGAAACGGTCCACGCATTACGCAGCGCGACACCGGCTACTTCTTCTCCTCAACCTTCTCAGTCTTCTCAGTCTTCTCCTCTGCCTTTTTGATCACTCCGTGCATCAAGCCACCGTGGTCGCCGCCGGACCAGGTGCCGGCATAGGTGTCGCCGTAGATCATGACGCGGGCGGAATATTTCGCGGTGCCGGGGAAGCCGATGTTGTCCACGATGATGACCGGAGTGTCGCCCGCCCACTTCACCTGCACCGGCACCGGAGCCGTGAAGTTCACGGTGCCGTACTGAATTTTCGCGCTGATGGTCCATTGCCCCTCCGCAGTCTTTTCCACTCCGACGATCGTATATTTCTCTTCCTTGTCAGGCCCGAGTTTGCCATCGTTCAGCATACAGAAGCGCCCGTCCATGACGGTATTCGTGAGTGTCGTCTTGAACTTCGCTTCCAGGTCCGCCGCGGAGGGTGTGGGTTTGGCGGTGTCTTTGGCGGCGGGTGTCTCCTTCTTCGTCTCCTGAGCGGTGACGGAGAAGGTGGCGAGTGAGAAAGACAGAATGACGGCAGCAGTTTTCATGGCCGCGCTCATAGCACGGGTTCGGAAAAGTGCAGCATCGAAGTCTGCCCGGGACCGCGGCTTTTTAAGCCGCTCCACGCAACGAGGACTTCGCCAGAAACTCATCATGACGAGCGGCTTAAAAAG
>JANNVM010000399.1:0-3560 GCA_031414455.1 Verrucomicrobiota bacterium | reverse complement strand
TGTAAATGAACCAGGGTGGATGGTCCCGCCGCGTAAATACTCAACCCTTCCTGCGTTGAGACAGCGGCGAGTGAAAGCAACTACCGGGCAAGTGACCTGATCAACAGACAAAAGTCATCCGGATGCACCGATAGCCACTCCGCGACGCACTACTGCGACATCTCGCAAATCCGGCGTCCGTCTATTTAATGCTAATACCACACTTTTGTTATTAAAAAAGACTTTTCCAGAGGACGTCGCACCTGGTATAGATATAAATACCAGACTGCCGGCCCCCCCTTCCGGCATGACCGACCAACCGCACCCATGACCTACTCCTCCCTACTGAATACCCGGCTCCTTCCGGGGCTGGCCCTGACCTCGCTGCTCACCCTCCACGCCGCCGCCGCTCCGGTCATCAATGAAATCATGTATCACCCGGCTTCCTCTTTGGGAAATCCCGAAGACGTGACCGCGGAGTGGATCGAAATTCATAACACCGATGCGGTGAATCCCGTGGATGTCTCCGGCTGCAAGCTGACAAAGGGTGTGGCCTTCACTGTTCCGGCACCCACGGTGATCCCGGCCGGCGGATATCTGGTGATCGCGGCCAATGTCGCGAAGTTTAACGCGGATCATCCGGGCTTCACCGGACTGCTGCGCGGCGGGTGGACAGGCACCCTGGCGAGCGGCGGGGAACAGGTGCAATTGGAGGATGCCGTCGGTACGGTGATGGATGATTTGAGTTATGCCGATGAAGGCGACTGGGCGCTGCGGGTGCGCGGGCCGCTGAGTTTCTCCCACCGCGGCTGGATTTGGGAGACGGCGGCGGATGGCGGCGGCCGGACCATCGAACTGCGCAATCCCGTGCTCGGCACGGGCAGTGGACAGAACTGGGCCGTGAGTGCCCCATCCGGGGGAACCCCGGGTGCCGCCAACAGCGCGGCCAGCACCAACATTGCCCCGCTCATCAAAGGCGCGCAGCACAAGCCGGAGATCCCCCGCAGCACGGACGCGATCCGCTTCTCCTGCACGACCGAAAACGAAATCCCCGGGGCCACGACAACACTGCACTGGCGGGTGGATGGCTCGGGTTCGTTCACGACCGCCGCCATGACAGACAGCGACGGAGACGGTGATCTGGATGCGCAAATTACGGCGCAGGCGAACCTGGCGGTGATCGAATGGTACCTTTCCGCAACCGACGGCACCAACACCCGCACCTGGCCTGCGGCGGCGAAGACGAGCAATCCGGGAGTGCTGCCGGAAACGTTCGGCCAGGTGACCAACGCGCTGCTCCAGGTGGACGATTCCTTCGATCCTGCGCGCAACTTCACCACGCCCGGTAATCAGCCGGTGCTGCGCCTTGTCATGACCGCCGCTGATCGCGCGGAATTGACGCAGATCCAGACGACAAGCGGTGAGGAACAGAGTGAAGCGGCCTTTAATGGCACATTCGCCTCACACGAAGGCACCGGCACGAAGCTGGTTTATAACAGCAGCGTGCGAAACCGCGGGTTTGCTTCTGCCCTCGGGCCACCGAACAATTTTCACGTTAGCTTCCGCAGCGATGACCAATGGAACAGCCGCAGCGGCATCCAGCTCAATTGCCAGTATGGCTATGGCCAGGTGCTGGGCAACGTGCTCTTCGCCCGGGCGGGTATCGCGCCGCAGGATGCGGTCGTCATGCAGCTCCGCGTGAACGGCAGTGACCCCGCCGAATCCGGCGGCCGCATGTTTGGCCGCTATGCCATGCTCGAAGGCCGCGGCGGCGACTGGGCAAAAAAGCACTATCCGCTCGACCCGGACGGGAATTTCTACCGCCTTGATGACCACCAGCCCGGGACGGTCGGCACGCCGCCGGGAAATCTCGGCAGCGGGGAATTTCAATACGAAGGCACCGACGGCGCGGCTTACAGCGATACGTTTATCAAGGAAACGAACAAGGACGCCAATGACTACAGCGACATCATCAACCTGACCCGCGTCACCAGCGCACCCGCCACGGGCGGCTCCGCCGGGCAGCCCGCGATCAGCGACGCCGCATACCCGGCAGCGGTCGGCGCGGTGCTGGATGTGGATCACTTTTACCGCTACATCGCCACGGACGCGCTCATCGGCAATCAGGAGGGCGGCCTGCAAAGCGGGCGCGCGGATGATGTGAGCATCTATCGTGGCGTGGTGGACTCGCGCTTCCGCCTCGTGCCGCACGACCTGGATGACGTGTTCGACATTGGAAGCGGAGTGGGTGACCCGATAACACGCTCCATTTTCAGCTACGACGAATTTCCGCAGCAGGGGAATACCGGCGTCGTCGGCCTGCGGCGGATGTTCAATCACCCGGCGCTGCTGCCAAAATACTACGCAGCGCTGCTCGACGGAATGGATGCCTGGTTCAATCACCCGGCGGTTGATCCGATCATTGACCATATCATGCAGGGCTGGGTGCCGGCCGGCACGGGGGCGGCCTCCCCGGCGCGCACTGCCGCGGCGATCAAGGCGTTCATTGATGCCCGCCGGACAAATATCCTTTCGCAGATTCAGCAGAATTTCTCGCTCACCGTGACGGGCAACACCGCGGACAGCATCGAGGGCTACAAGTCCACGACCAGCGGCGCGGCGACTCTCAGCGGCACCTTCAACGTGGCGAAAACCTACAGTGTCACGGTGAATGGCGTGACCGCTCAGTGGTTCTACCGGAGCGCCGGTGCCGACGCCGCGGGCACATGGAAGATGGTGCTGGCCGCGGGCGGCGGTGGCGTGTTGAAGCCGGGCCTGAACAAAGTCGTCGTCCGTTTTTGGGATGCAGTGAACGGCACGGGCAATGTGGTCCAGGAATACTTCACCAACGTGCTCTGGAATACCGCCGCCGGCACAACGGTGAGCGGCACGCTCACTGCACCGGGTTCGGTCGCCATCATCGCACCGGCCAGCTACGTGCCCGGCGTGCCCATGCTCGTGCGCGTGGATTTGAAGGATGGCAGCGGGAACCTAAACCGCAGCGCATGGAATACGACGGTGAACCTGACCGCGAACAACGGCGTGGTGCTCACGCCGAACACGATCACCCTCACCAATGGCATGGGCAGTGCGCTGCTCACGCTGGGCAGCAGCACCGGCGGTGGCTCGGTGAACTATTTCACCTACGGCACCGGCGGCACTGGCGGCACTGCGGCCAACTCCGGCACGCCCGGCGGCACATGGAAATACCGCGGCGACTTCACCACCGCCACGCTCGCCGCCTTCATCACCTCCGAGGGCAACACCTGGCGCAATGAAATCTATCCCAACGACAGCACATGGCCCTCCATCGTCTCCCACACCGGTTACGGGGAAACCGACGAGAACCGCGCCTTCACGCGTGTGGACTTTGATCCTGGCACCACCGGCACGCAGAGCGGCCCGGCATATCTCTTCCGCAGCACCTTCACCATCGCCGATGTTGGACTCCCCCAATCGGGTGACCCGCACGATCTCGATCCTCGTCGGTCTCACAGCAAAAGCGAAAAAAACATTGACAGCACGATGTCATGCTTCCGCGCGCTCGCTGTTATTTTTTGGTCGTTAGGTTGCTTGCTGGT